>JAITRV010000133.1 GCA_031288215.1 Spirochaetaceae bacterium
CCCTGCCGCTTTCATCCCCGGTTACGGTGGCGGGACCGCTGCGGAATCGCACCGCATTCTGTATCCCTGTGCGTAAAACCAGTATACCATGATTGAGGGAATTGTCAATGAAGCATTGCCCGATACCGGATGCCCGCAGGAGGGGCATCCGCATTTACCCCACAACGAGGGGGGTGGTTTTTATGGCACAGGAGACACCTTTTCTATCCTCTCTTTAGTGGGTATGATACTCCTGTGGATCATGCTTCCCCTGAAACGCAACATCTGAATGCGGAAAAGTCCCTTACCCTGGCCTCTGCCCTGTTTCCGGGGGAGAAATGGGTGTTGAAGGAGCCGAATATCTGGGTGGCAAAAAGCCGTATGATGGATTCCCCTTGGGAACGGGCGAAACTGGCTTGGGAGATGGAACACGTCAGAATTTTGGTACAGCAGGGAAGCGTCGTGTGCTTTTTGCCGGAAGTGGGAAATACTGGCACTCCGGGCCTCCTATCCGCCGATACGGTCATAAACGGTGAAATTGTCGAGATAAAGACCGTATCGGGTACACGGGCCACTTTGGGGCATGAATTTAGGAAAGGCTACAAGCAAGGCGCATCGCTGTCAAAACAGTTCCCGGATATAAAGAGCCATTCGGTCTTTATCCGCCTTTTTTCCGATCTCCCTTTAGCCAGCGTTAAGGCCAAAATAGCAGGAGAACTAAAAGATCGGCCTGATTCCGGCACTTTTTTCTGCTATTTTGAGGTCTTGGGCGAACTCTATTCATGGTCTTATGAAGCATTGCGGGCGATAATTCGGACAAAAAAATAGCCCGGCCCTCTGTATTCCCACAAGGCCGGGAGCGGCGAAGGAGGCTATTCGGAGCCGTCGCTCAACCGCCGCCTCCTCCGGTGGCATTTAAAACATACTTCATTTATAGCACGTTGTCAAGTTACTTTGCACATACCGGCGGCGGACCCGCGCTCTTTACCCTTTACCCGTGAAGGGCAAAGAGCGCGGGTCCTTACGGCTTATTGACCATGCCGGTAAATACGACCTGTTCGGACCCACCGGATCCGCGGTCATACAGGACAAACACAAAGGGCTTGTCGCAGATCATTTCAAAGGTCTTTTCCGGCGGATCTTGCGGCCCTGCTGAACTAGCCATGGGAAGCAAGGTTACCGCGGCGGCGGTGGTGCCCTTTTCATCAACCTCGATCACCGCTTTTTGCGCCACACCGGTAAGTTGGAGCGCCGTTTCCTGGATCACCCCGGGCAGGGACCCCGCCTCAAAGAGGGGAAGCCCCAGGCTGATGAGGACATCGTTTAATACCATGACATCCCCTTTAATGGAAAAACGGGGCAGCAGCAGTTTCCCCTTGGCCCGTTCCAAACCGGCCCGTATTTTGCTGAAAGAGGCGTTGGTCAGGGACGAGAGGAGCCCCGCCGCGTTTCCGTCCTTGGGAAGCAGGATATACATGCCGCCCCCGCGCTCAAAGCCTAATGGCATGGCTTGCAGCGTGTCGTCCTCGTAATAGGCAAGTTCATCTCCCTCCCGCAGCATGTAGAACGCGGTGGTTTCTCCGTCGAGCGCTTTAAATTTGTCCTCTTTGGTCTTGTCGGGGTCAAATTCCCAGTCCCAGCGGTCAAAGAAATAAATGGCGTTGGCAAGTACCGCCAAGGTTGCGGGCGGGAATTCCTTTATCACTTCCGGGATCAGCCCGTTGGTCTGTTTGCCGGCCCAGTCATTGACTTCTTTAACCGCCTCGGGAGATTCAAAATCCACCTGGATGGAACTGCCCCGGAAGTAATCCATAAAGGCTTGCGCAAAATCCTTTTTGATCCTTGCGTCGTAATCAACAAAAATCGCGTTGGCTATTTTGACCGGGCCTTCGTAGTCCTTTTTTTCCAGCTCCTCGTAAGACTCCTTCTCCCCCTGCCGGGTCAAGCCGTAGAGCATACCGGAGACGCCCTTGTTTATGTCCGCCGCCTCGAGGCCCGATACTCCCAGGGCCGTTAACAAGGCGGCTTTGTGTTGGGCATCCACCGCGTTAACCAGGGCCGTCAGGGGAATCCAGGCCGAAAGGGGCGAACATACGAGGTTTTTGGCGCCGGTTTGTTTTGCCAGGGCCGCGCTGAAGCGGAAGGCAAAGTCGTTCGCCCCATCGGCAACCGCTCCCGAATCAACGTATCCCGGATTCGGGAGTTCCTTGGGGCTTACGGAGACAACCTTTATGGAACTGTACGGGTTATCCGCCTCCTGCTCCTCCCCGCTCCCTTCGACCGCACAGCCCGCGAGGGAACATACCAGCAAAAGCCCGCCAATGCTCAAAAACGTTTTGTTTTTCATCGTTCCTCATATCTCGCTATATCTCGTTATATCTCGTTATATCGATACGACTTATTATATCGCATAATCTTGATTTTTTCAATTTTGAGACACTTCTTTAACGTATTCGGCTGCGCGGTGAACGCTTCCGGGTCTTAGGCCCCCTTACGGGCGGTGATAGCGGCATAGACCTTCACCAGGTCCACCGCCTCGGCCACGTCGTGGACCCGGATAATGTCGGCCCCCTCCATGAGGCAGACCGCGTTGGCCGCGATGGTTCCCGCGAGGCGCATACCCACCTCCCGGCCGGTGAGTTCCCCGATGGTCCCCTTGCGGGAAAGGCCCATGAGGACGCGGTAGCCCAGGCCGCGGATGGCGGACAGGTTGGCCATGAGGTCCAGGTTGTCCGCTATCCGTTTGCCGAAGCCTATCCCCGGGTCCAGGATGATGTGCTCCCGGGGGATGCCGAAGCCCAGGGCCCGGTCCGCGGCTTCCGCCAGATAGGCGGTCACCTCTCCCACCACGTCCTCGTAGTAAGGCTTCTGCTGCATATCCGTGGGGACCCCCTTCTTGTGCATCAACACCACCGGCGCCTTCCATTCCGCGCAGAGGGGGCCGATGCCGGGATCGTCCTCCAGGGCGGAAATATCGTTGATGATATCCGCCCCCGCTTCCAGCACCGCCCGGGCCACCGCGAGCTTGCGGGTATCCACCGAGAGGGGGGCGGGGCACTGCCGCCGGAAGCCGCGGATCACCGGGATCAGCCGGCGGATCTCCTCTTCGGCGGAGACGTAGGCCGATCCGGGCCGGGTGGACTCCCCCCCGAAGTCGATAATGTCGGCCCCGGCCTCCACCTCCTTCAGGGCCCGATCCACCGCCGCTTCCGCGCTGGGGTTATGGCTCCCCGGAAAAAAGGAATCCTCCGTGCAGTTGACGATTCCCATGACCAGGGGGCGGCCGGAAAAGTCCAGGGCTGCTCCGCCGGGGAGCTTGATGTGCTCGTTCATGGCGCATCCTCCTCTGAGTTATACTGGGCATAGGCAAAGGCATTATGATTGTGGATGCTCTCATAATTCTCCGCTTCCACCGAAAAATGGGGGAACTGCCGAAGTTCCCTGATGGCGATATACACGTCCCGAACCACGTCCTCCACAAATTTGGGATTATCGTAGGCATGTTCGGTGATATACTTTTCATCCTCCCGCTTGAGGAGGGAATAGACCGGACTGGAGGCGGATTTTTCCACGATATCGATGATGTCCTCCAGCCAGAAGAAGGGCCCCAGTTCCAGTTCCACCCGGACGATGCCCCGCTGGTTATGGGCGCCCCGGTCGCTGATGGTCTTGGAACAGGGGCATACCGTGGTTACCGGCACCGCCACGGACACGGTAAAGTGGTTCCCCTGGTGGTCTACCTGGCCGTGGTACCCGCACTGGTAGGACATGATGCCGCTCAAGCCCGAAACCGGGGCGCATTTTTCCAGGAAGTAGGGAAACCTGAGGGAGCCGAAGGCCGATTCGGCCTTCAGGTTGGACCGGATATGGTTCAGCATCTCCAGAAACCGGGACATGGAAAGATCCTCCCGGTAGGCATGGAAGATCTCGATGAACCGGCTCATGTGGGTGCCCTTAAAATGGTGGGGCAGATTGGCAAAGAGATCGACCTGCGCGGTGGTATGCTGGACCTTTTTCACCTTGTCCAGCACCCGAATGGGATATTCCAGGGACTTTACCCCCACCTTTGCCAGGGGCACCTTCCGTTTATCCTCAAGATTTTGAACGTCAATCATAGATAACATCTTCTTGCCTCTTTCACGAAGTTCCGGCTTTACGAACTTTTTCCTTTATCATATTCATTCATCCATCCGTCAGTCCATCCAGGCCCATCATGCCCATTCATCATGTTCAATCATCATATTCATCGCTCTCTTTTTCTATATAAAAGTTGATATTTTCTATGAATATCTTTTGAAAAAATTTGTCCTCCGCCAGGTTAAATTCCTCCGAAAGGTCCAGGATTCGGTCCAATGCCGCCGGGGAATCCGAATCAAGCAGGTATTTGACCGCTCCCCCCAGGGCGCTGTTCCCGATCAGGGCGACCTTGGGGGCCAGGGCCTGGGGGATGAGCCCTATCCCCGCGCCGCTTTCAAAATCCAGGTTATACCCGAAGCCGCCGGCGATATACAGGGTCTTGATGTCCTCATAGCGCAGGGCGGCCTGGTGTAACAGGGCGTCCACCCCGGAACAGATCGCGCTCTTGGCCAGTTGAAGTTCCCGGATGTCTTTTTGGAAGACCTGTATGTCCTCGCCGTCGGCGTTTTTTGCCAGGGTCAGCCCGGTAATCCCCAATTCCCGGTTAAAGCCGCCGTGTTTGAGGACCAGGTTGTGTTTCAATGCCTGATACACCGCGTCCACCACCCCGGAACCGCAGATCCCCGTGGGGAGGCGGTCGTCTATGGTAGAGACCTCGAAGCGCCCGTCCCGGTACCGCACCCGGGAGATCGCGCCGGGAACGCTGCCCGTGCCCCAGCGCATCGTGCCCCCCTCAAAGGCGGGGCCCGCGGCGGTGGCGGTGCAGGTGATCTTCCCCGGCAGGGCCAGGGCCATTTCGCCGTTGGTCCCGATATCCATAAACAGCACCGGCGCGTCGGTTTTGTGTAGTTCGGAAAAGAGGAGCCCCGCGGCAATGTCCGCCCCCACATAGGTGGAAATCCCCGGCAGTACCGTCGTTTCGCAGGCCGGGCCCCCCTCAAAGAGTTCGTTGTAATGAAAAGTCACCGCATCCAGCGTAACCGGCGTAAAGGGGTACTGCCCCAGGGTATTGCAGCTCAGGTTCAAAAGCAGGTGGACCATGGTGGTGTTCCCCGCGATGGCGGCCTTGCAGACCTCCTCCGGCCCTACCCCGTGGTCCCGGCAAAGGGCCGCCACCCCCTCGGAAATCTGGGCCCGCACCCGCCGGCTCAGCGCGTCCAGGTCCCCCGCATTGGCCCGCTGGATCCGGGAAATCACGTCCGCCCCGAATTCCCGCTGGCGGTTTATCACCGAAAGCCGGCCGGGGATCTGCCCCGTTTGCAGGTTGACCAGGGCCATGGCGATGGTGGTGGTCCCGATGTCCAGCGCCACGGCAAAGAGGTCCCGTTTTTCCCGGCTGATGTACACGACCTTCCCCCGGTCCCGGTAAACATAGGGGTTCAGGACGGCCTCCGATCCCGCCCCGGCGCTCATGTCCGCCAGCTTGGCGATCTGCCGCAGGCCCCTCAGGGAAAGCCGCCGGGAAGCGGCGCTGATACGGCGGGCGAAACTCTCCCCGCTTTTTTCAACGGCCTGGGGTTCGGCCCGGATCGTATCGACCGCCACGGCGCCGGCTTTGAAGCTGTTGAGGATGGCAAAATTCCCCTCCCCGGCTTCCGGGACGGACAGGGTCAGGGCCTCCCGGGGGAAGGCGGCGCAGGCCAGGCGGCAGCCCCCCTGGATCGCCTCCTCGGAAAAATAGGCCTTATCCAGGGGAGTGATCTCCGGACTGCCGGAAAGGATGCGGACCTTGCATTTTCCGCAGCTTCCCCGGCCCCCGCAGATGGCGGGAAGGTACAAGCCCGCGGCCTGAAGCTGCACGAGCAGGTTGGTATCCCCCCGGGCTTCTATCGTTTGTTCCTTCCCCTCCGCAAGAACGGTGATCCGGAACCTGCCGGCCGGGGGCTCATTGTTCACGCTCAAGATATCGCTCCGGTACAAAAAGATGATACCTTACTATATACCAGGATCGGGGAATATACAACTTTTTTTTTCATTAATCTGAGGTATTTTAATCTGAGATATTTTAACGTGAGGTATTTTAATCTGAGATATTTTAATCTGAGGTATTTTCAAAACCCCTTCGTTTGAGAAAACGGATCGGCGCGCCCCGGAACCAGGGCCGCTTAAATGTTCAGTTTTTTGATGATCTCCCCCAGGGCCTGCTTCACCGGGGAATCCTCGGGCAGGGTGACCAGGGGCTTCCCCGCGGCGTCGTATTTGTAGACCAGCTCGTCCTGGGGCAATATGCCGATGAGGGACAGCTTCTGCGCCTTGATCTCCTCCTGAATCCCTTCCTCGAGTTTTCCCTCGGGGGCGCGGTTCACGATGAGGTGAACATCCTTGACGTTTAATTGCAGTTCGCCTATCATCTCGGCGATCCTGCCCGCGGCCTGAATGCCCCGGCGGGAACAATCGCTCACCAGGAGGATCAGGTTCACCGGGGGAAGGATGCCCCGGCTGATGTGTTCCAAGCCCGCCTCGTTATCCACCACCAGGTACCGGTAGTTCTGATAGTACCGCTGCACCTGATCCCGGAGCAGGTCGTTGACATAACAGTAACAGCCCTTTCCCTGGCCCCGGCCCATCACGAGCATATCGAAGGCGTCTTCCTCCACCAGGGCGGAACCGAAGCGGTAACCGGCGTATTCCTGCTTCGACATGCTGGGGGGAATCGGGTTGTGGTCGCTCAACTCCGCCCGGGCAATCTCCTCCCGGATATCTCCCAGGCTGATCGCCTTTTCCACCCCCAGCACTTCATTGAGGTTGGAATTGGCATCGGCGTCTACCGCCAGAATCGGCCCTTTCCCGGCCTTAACCAGGTGATGCAGAAACAAGCCGCATACGGTGGTCTTTCCGACGCCGCCCTTACCGGCCAGGGCTATACTGTAGGTCATCATTACCTCCTATCCCGCCGCTTTTTTCGAGGGGATATTATCGAAAGAGGCTGTTTCACCGTATCTGCTCAAACAGCGCTCTTGGATTTATAGCAGACTCCATTACTAATGTACCCCTCCGGGCTTCCTCAAGTCAAGGCCGGCATAGGCCCAGGGCTCCTGCATTTACTCAAAAAAAGAAGAAGAACCACGGACACACACGGACCAACACGGACTTGTTGTTTGAAATTCATGCGTTTGTCCGTGTTTGTCCGTGTGGGCGGACCTATG
>JAITRV010000181.1 GCA_031288215.1 Spirochaetaceae bacterium
CCTTGATTACTCTCAATGACTCGATAGATCCAAAGAAATTTAACCACGGACCACACGGACAAACACGGACAAATGCATGAATTTCAAACAACAGCGGACCATAGGTCCGACGTGAGGGTCCGTGTGAGCGGACCATAGGTCCGACGTGGTTCTTCTTCTTTTTTTGAGTAAATGCAGGAACCCTGCCCGCATTGCCTCATAGGCCGAAATTCGGGTAGTGTGCGAAATATGTGGCGGGCTTGGCAAAGAGCGTGATAAAGTATTATCAGTAAACGAATTATAGTGAGAAAAAACAGTAGAGCAATATATTTTGCACACCACCGTTTTTTCTACCTTAATTGGAAAAACTCGAAATTCGGCCTATGAGGCAATGCGTCCCTTTGACAAAGCGCCGGTATTGGGGTATGGTAGGAAAAAGGGGGGGCATATCTGTGGAGGACGGCGGACATCATAAGCGGAGGCAGCCATGAAAAAGACCGTGGTGATCATTGACGGCATGGGCGGGGGTATCGGCGCCCAGCTTATCTCTAAGCTCCGGGAAATCATCGACGGGGAAACGGAGCTTATCGCCCTCGGGACCAACGCGGTAGCCACCGAACGGATGATCAAAGCCGGAGCTCACCGGGGAGCCTCCGGGGAGAACGCCATGAGGGTTTCCGTATCCCAGGGCGACTTTATCCTGGGCCCTATCGGTATCGTCATCCCCAACAGCCTGATGGGCGAAATCACGGCGGCCATGGTAGAGGCTATCCTCGCGTGCCGGGGGGAAAAGCTCCTCCTACCCCTCCAGCAAGACCATTTCCGCCTGGTGGGGACGGAATCCCTTCCTTTCACGAGGATCATTGATATGGCCGTGGAGACCCTGAAGGAACGAATGAACAGGGCGGCCGCATTATAAATTGAGCAAAGTGGCGATCAGGAAGTCAACCTTTTAAGTCCCCCGGCATATCTCTCTTGTTCCGGTCCGTGCTGAGAGCATAACTCAGGACCTATCCCCAAGGACGAGCATGAGATCCTCTCGGTTTTGCCTGCGGGCAATGTCCGCCGGACTTTCGCCATTGAGGTTCCTGCTGTTTTTATCCGCCCCCAATGCCACGAGGAAATTTACCATATCCGCCCGGCCTGACCGGACCGCATGGTGCAGGATGGTATTCCCCCCGGCATCCCTGGCGCGGATCGCCTTTTCATAGCAAAAGAGGGCCCATAGCGCATCGGTACCCTGGGAGAGGGCTATCCCCGCGGGGGTCTTGCCGTCATGGGCCATGGAAAAGACATCGGACCCCGCACGGGTCAGGATTTCCGCCTTGTCCAGGGCATTGAAATCCAGGGCAAGCCTGAGGGGGGTGCGCCCGCCGGCGTCCACCGCGGAAATCCGGCATCCCAGGGCGATGATCGCCTGAATGACCGAAAGGGAGGCGCCGCTTTGCAGGGCGATATGCAGGGGAGAACGCCCCTCGTCATCGGTCATCAGTACCCGGTCCGGTGTGAGGAGGGTCAGGACCATCCGGGGAGACGCATCCAAGGCCGTCTGGTAGGGGGTTCTCCCCGCGGCGTTCTTGGCATGGATGGATACCCCCCGGCCCAGGAGGATGGCCAGGAGGTCGTTCCGCTCCTCGGCTACGGCGATATGCAAGGGGGTATCCCCCCGGATATTCCGGGGGACAGGATCGGCGCCAGCCTCGATCAGCACAGCCGATGCGCCGTATTGCCCGGCCAGAATCGCCTCCATTAAGGGGGTATTTCCCTCCACATCCCGCCTTTCCAGGTCGGCCCGGCGGCGGATGAGCAGTTCCGTCATCCCTGAGAGACCCAGACGGGCGGTATCGTGGAGAGGAGCCTTCCCGTTCAGGGCTTGGGCGTTAAGGTCCGCACCGGCATTGATCAGGGTCTCCGCCGCCCGCCGGGCGTTCCCCCGGACCGCGGCATGAAGGGGGGTATTCCCCAGGGAGTCCCGGACGGAAATGGCAGCCCCCGCCCCGAGGAACGCCCGGATGGTGGAGGGGGAATCGATCTTGACCGCATCAAAGAGGGGGGCCTCCCCGGCGGCATTGGGGGTCTCCGGGGCTATGCCCTTTTGAATGATCAGGGGGATAGCGGTATCAAGCCCCCACTGGGCCCCATAGTGGAGGATGCTGTTTCCCTGCTTGTCCCGGGCATACAGGAAGGGCGGCGTCAGGACCCATTCCCGGATGCCTCCGGGGGAGTGAAATACCAGGTAGAGGGGGCTTTCCCCCCGGAAATTGGCGGCAAAAAGATCCGCCCCCCGGGTAAGGAGAAGCTCCCCCAGGGTCTGCTGGTTCTGCCCTATGGCCAGGTGAAGACCCGTATCCCCCGCCTTATTCTGGGCGTTAACCGGAACCCCCTGACTGAGGATGAGGTCGACGGCCTCCCTATCCCCCCGGAGCCCTACGGCCACATGCAGGGGGGTATTGTCCTCCCGGTCCCTTTGGAGGACCGTTTCGGCGGTGATGAGGGTAGAAAAGACCCTGCGATCCCCCCGGAGGGCCGCCTCAAAGGGGGTAAGGCCGGCGTTATCCGCCGCAAGGATATTTGCATGGTAACGCAAGAGCAGGGGGATATGGGAGAGCCGGCCTTCCTGAACCGCCAGATGCAGGGGGGTCTTACCTTCATTATTGTGAAGCGAAACATCCGCCCCGTTCTCGAGGAGGGCCAGGAGGGCTTCCTGATGCCCATTGAAGATGATAACCCGGTGCAGCGCCGAATTGCCATCTTCATCCTTTGCATTGGGATCGGCTCCATTGGAGAGAAGCAGGAACACCCCCTCAAGGAAGCGTGCCTGGGATGCGGCCAGATGCAGCGCCGAATTTTCCCGGATATCCGGGACATTAACATCGGCCCCCGCGGCAATGAGGGCGGTCATGGCATCCAACTGCCCTGCCCGGGCTGCTTCGTGGAGGGCCGTTTCTCCGGCGGGCCCCTTACGGTTGACATCCGCCTTCTTTTCTATAAGAAAATTGATGAGCCCCCCATACCCTTTCCGGGCGGCAATATGCAGGGGAGTAAATCCCTCGGCGTTGCGGGTATTGTAGTTCGCGCTGCGAACCGCCGGGGCAAAAGCGGCAAAGAGGAGATCTTCCGAATAGGCCCCCGCCAGGATGAGCCGCTCCGCCCCTTCTATATGATCCCGCGATTGCGGATGGGCCAAGGCGAGATCCACGGCGGTACGGCCCTCCTGATCCTGCCGGTTGATGGAAGCCCCCGCTTCCAGGATGCTTTCAATAACCCCAAAGGCTCCCGCATCCGCCGCCAGGTGCAACAGGGTCCTGCCCCGCTCGTCTTCGGCCAGAACCGTTCCCTCCGTGAGGATGGCCTGTAAATACGCCGGATGAAGAAGGGCCCGTTCCGCGGGGCTCTCACCAGCCGTAGACCGGTGAATGTCCGCCCCGGCGGCAGCGAGGATCCGGGCGGTGGCGCCGTCCAGGTTGTCCGCGGTGATCCCCAGGGGGGTACGGCCCTGACGGTCCTGAACATCCACCACCGCCCCGAGGGTGATGAAAAAAGCGGTCAAATCCGGGTCCTGAAGCTCCGCCGCAATGATCAGGGGGGTCCGTCCCTGCTCGTCCGTGGAATTGACGTCCACCTCTCCCAGGAAAAACTCCCGGGCCTTTTCGGTCTCCCCCCTTTCCAGCAGGGACCAGACCGAACTATCCCTTCCGACCGCCGGGGGCTCGCTTTTACACCCTAAGCAAAGCGGGAAGAGTATACCGATTCCGCAAAAAAACATCCATAAAGGTTTGATTCGCCGCATACTTTCATCATCGACCAAAACAGGGTCTTATTGTAGGAAATATAGCGGGAAAATCGGGGCAAGAAGTACGCACGGACCGGAGCTTCGAGGGGGCAAGCGGTCCTGCCTTTCCATCAGGAAAATCCGGGGATGGGATAAATTTTTGGAGGTGATCGACAAAGTATGCTAAATATTGAAAACAAACGACTTTATGAAACCGGCATGATATAATATAATAGAAATAAGGAGAATATGATGAAAAAGAGCGCCGGAAGCCTGTTGCTTGCCCTTATTTTACTCTGTCCCTTGTCCGCCCAAGT
>JAITRV010000186.1 GCA_031288215.1 Spirochaetaceae bacterium
ATCGTTTTAGACCCCTTTAACGGCGGAGGCACTACGGGCGTTGCCTGCGCTCGTATCGGCGGCCGGTATTACCTGGGGATCGAGGTGGATCGAGCCTTTTGTGAATTATCCCAAAAAAGGTTCCGGGATACGGAGCGCCCCGCTGAGTAAGCCCGGGCGGTTCCGCGTGACGCCGTAATCTGGAGGGCACCGGTTCTTGCCCTCTGGGGAGTTACGCTGACCGGTTTTTTTATAGTATATTTAAAGTATGGCGTATATAGACCGGATAAATAGGAGGCTCCTGAGGGAATTCGGGGGGAAGGTAATCGCCCGGGAAGATGACGAACGCCTGGTGCTTGAGGGGGAGCTTGACGGCTGGGTCGATATTGTGCGGGCCGGGACCCTGGGGGCGGCAAAACCGGGGCTGTTCAAAAAAAAACGATACCGGGGCCTGGTGACCAATAGCCGGCTGTTAGGGGCCGAAATTCCCCCTATGCGCATCCCGGCGTCCCACGATACCGGCCTTGAGGGGGAACGTCCCGACGTGCTGGTCATCGGGGCGGGGATTTCCGGCTGCGCCATAGCCCGGGACCTGGCCCGGTATACGCTGAAGATACTCCTCATCGATAAAGAACACGATGTGGCCAAACACGCCTCAAGCCGCAATGACGGGATGGTCCATCCGGGGATAGACCTCCGTAAGGGTTCCCGGAAGTACCACTATAACCGCCTGGGGAACCGCATGTACGATCGGATCACCCGGGAATTGGGGGTCGATTTTGAACGCACCGGCCAATACCTCTGTTTCGGCGCGTCCTGGTTCACGCCCTTCCTGTACCTTTCCCTGCTTTACTGGAAGTGGCTGGGGCTGCGGGGGGTCCGGGTAATCGGCAAAAAGGAACTCCGCGAAAAAGAGCCGGGCCTGGGGGAAGACCTCACGGCGGCCCTCTTTTTCCCCTCCGCGGGCATTGTCTGTCCCTACGGGCTCACCATCGCCTACGGGGAAAACGCGGTCCAAAACGGGGCGGCCCTGAGCCTGGATACGGCGGTGGTGGGGATGACCGTCGACGGGGGACGGATTACCCAGGTAAAGACCACCCGGGGGACGGTGTATCCCCGGGTGGTGGTGAACGCCGCCGGGGTGTTTGCCGAGGATATCGCCGCCATGGCCGCCGACCGGTTTTATTCGATCCACCCCCGGCGGGGGACCAATGCCATCCTGGATAAAAAGGCGGCCCCCGGTTTGGTCCGTACCATTGCCAGTAAAATCGGCGCGTCCTCCCTGAGCGCCCACACCAAGGGGGGCGGCATGATACGGACCGTCCACGGGAACCTCCTGGTGGGGCCCGACGCGGTAGAGACCTTTGAGAAAGAGAATTTCGCCACCCGCGCCGAATCCGTCGAGGCGACTTTTGCCAAATTTAAAGAGACAAGCCCCGGCCTTTCCCCAAGCCAGATCATCACCTATTTTACCGGGGTCAGGGCCCCCACCTACGAGGAGGACTTTGTGGTGTGCAAGGGCTTCCGGACCCGCAACCTGGTCCACGCCGCGGGGATCCAGTCTCCGGGGCTGACCGCGGCCCCGGCCATCGCCCTGGACGTCGCCCGGTTTGTCAGGGAACTGCTGGAAGCGTCGGGCCCGCCGGTGGAGGAGAACCCACGGTTCAACCCCGTCCGCCGGCCCATTCCCCGTACCGCCCATTTGGGGAGGGAAGCGCGGCAGGCGTTGATCGCGGAAAATCCCGATTACGGGATCATCCTCTGCCGCTGCGAGGAGGTGAGCAAGGGGGAGATCCTCGACAGCCTCCGCCGTCCCATACCCTGCGACACCCTGGACGGGGTCAAGCGGCGGGTCCGTCCCGGGATGGGCCGCTGTCAGGGCGGCTTCTGCGGCCCCCTGGTCCTCAAGCTCATCGCCGGGGAAAAGGGCCTCCCCCTGGAGGCGGTAACCAAGGACGGCCCCGGGTCCGCGGTACTGTGGGGCCCCACTAAAGGCGGAGAGGATGAACACCATGAAGGCTGAGGGGCGCTACGACGTGACCGTTATCGGCGGGGGGCCCGCGGGACTGGCCGCCGCCATTGCCGCGGACCAGGCCGGGGCCCGGGTGCTGCTGGTGGAACGGGAAGAGCGCTTGGGGGGCATCCTGAAACAGTGTATCCACGACGGGTTCGGGCTTATCCGGTTTGGGGAGAAATTGAGCGGTCCCGAATATGCCCACCGGTACCTTGAAGCCCTGGGGAATACCGGCGTTGTGGTACGGCTCCTCAGTTTTGCCTCAAAAATAACCGGAGAGGCCGGCGGCTTTGAGCTTGTCCTGGTGAGCCGGGGCGGGGTGGATGTCCTGCGAACCAAAACCCTGGTCCTTTCCACGGGCTGCCGGGAACGGACCGCCCGGCAGGTAACTATCCACGGGACAAGGCCCGCGGGGGTATTCACCGCCGGGCAGGCCCAGTACTACACCAATATCCTGGGGCAGCTCCCGGCCCGGCGCTGCGTGATCCTGGGCAGCGGGGATATCGGCCTCATCATGGCCCGGCGGCTCACCCTGGAAGGGGCGGAGGTGCTGGGGGTCTACGAGGCGAAACAAAGCCCCTCGGGGCTTTCCCGGAATATCGCCCAGTGCCTTGAGGACTTTGACATTCCCCTCTACACGAGCCGCACGGTTACCGAGGTTTTCGGCCATGACCGGCTGGAGGCGGTGGAGATTAGCCGGGTGGACGGGCGCATGCGGCCGATTCCCGGAACCGGCGAGCGGATAGCCTGCGACGGCCTCATCCTTTCGGTGGGGCTTATCCCGGAAAATGAGCTTGCCGAAAGCCTGGGGGTGCCGATCCACCCGGCCACCAAGGGCCCGATCTGCGACCAGCGGTATATGACCATGGTCTCCGGCGTTTTTAGCTGCGGTAACGCCCTTCAGGTGAATGACCTGGTGGATTATGTATCCGAAAGCGGGGCCGCGGCGGGGCACTACGCGGCGCTGACCGCGGGCCGGCCCGCGGCGGCCGGGATAGGCCGGGACAGGAGCGCGGACGGGAACTTCGCGGAGCTCATCCCCGATGAAAACTTTCTCTGTATAAGCCCCCAGCGGCTGGATATGGACTATGCGGACGGGGAACTGCCGGTATTTTTCCGCTCCCGGGAAGAACGGGGCAGGACGATCCTGCGGGTCCGGGCCGGGGACCGGGAATTGCTCCGCCGGAACTATGCCCAGCTCCGCCCCCCGGAGATGGAGCGGATCCTACTGCCCCTGGGGGATCTTGACCTTCGCCAAGGGGATCGGATTAACTTTAGTATGGAAGGCCTATGATGGCGGAAGAGATACGGACCCTCACCTGTATTGTATGTCCCAATGGGTGCCGGATTCGGGCGGAAAAAACGGCGGCGGGATTCAATATAATCGGAAACCAGTGCAAACGGGGCGCGGCCTTTGCGGAGGCGGAAATCACCAACCCCACCCGGACGCTGACCACCACGATCCGCACGGTGTTTCCCTACGCGCCGGTAGTGCCGGTCCGCACCAGGGGGGAAATCCCCAAGGACAAGATCCGGGAGGTGATGGCCTTCCTCAATACCCTTGTCATCAAAGAGCCGGTGGGGATCGGGACGGCGGCGGCGGAAAATGTGCTGGGTTTGGGGCGGGACGTTATCATAACCAGTAATGT
>JAITRV010000223.1 GCA_031288215.1 Spirochaetaceae bacterium
CGGGTAAAGGTAAAGTCCAGTTCCTGAAACTTCGCCACCAGGTTCGGGACGACCATGTATTCGACCATTTCGCCGAAGCGGTTGCCCAGTTTCCCGAGCTGCCGGTCGGTTTCCTTCATCTGCTGGGCGGTTTCCTTCATCTGCCGGTCGGTTTCTTTCATCTGCTGGGCGGTCTCTTGCTGACGCCGGTCGGTTTCTTTCATCTGTTCGGCGGTTTCTTTGACGATACGGTCGGTTTCCTTGAGTATACGGTCGATTTCCTGGTGAGATTCCCTTTGAGATTCTCTAAACTCTATCAGGGATGCCCAGACTTTATCAAAATTGAGTCCTTCTCCCGAGGGAAGCGCTACGGTCTCGTTCGCTGTTTCCATGGATAGCTCCTTATGAGAAATATACCACTTTAAAGGGCAGGGAACAAGGAGGCGTGAGAAGAGAGGATCTCGGAGCGGACTTTACGCAAGGAGAACGCCGCATCCTCACTCCGCGTACTCCCTGCTCCCTGGTATTTGGGTGGTGGTACTATTTCTTGGGGGTATCCCCGGCGCGGGGATGGCGGAAGCAGTCCACCAGATGGTCGTTCACCAGGCCCGCGGCTTGGAGAAAGGCGTAGATGATAGTGGGGCCCACAAAGGAGAAGCCCTTTTTTTTGAGGGCCCGGGATATTTGTTCCGAAAGCTCCGTGGAGGCGGGGACTTCCGCCAGGGTCCTGAAATGGTTGACGATGGGCCTTCCATCCACCCAATTCCAGAGCCATTTTGAGAAGGGCTCTTTGCCTTCCATCATGGTAAGGTAGGATCGGGCATTCCCGATAGCCGAGAGGATCTTCCGGCGGTTGCGGATGATCCGGTGGTCCTGCATGAGCCGCTCCACGTCTTCCGGGCCGTAACGGGCGATCTTCTCGGGGTCCATCCCGTCGAAGGCCTCCCGGTAGCCCTCCCGCCGCTTCAGAATGGTAAGCCAGGAAAGCCCCGCCTGGGCGCCGTCAAGAATCAGAAATTCAAAGAGCTTCCGGCTGTCTTTCAGGGGACGCCCCCACTCCTTGTCATGATAGGCGATATACGCTTCATCCCCCAGACACCAGGGACATCGAATCCGTTCCATGGGAACTATCATATTTATTTCTTTCAACAAATGCTATACACTCAAAATGCGGCATATTCATAGCAAATAGAGATCAAGTAAATGAGCGATCAAGTAAATGAGAGATCAAAGTAAATAGAGATCAAAGGGGCGAGAGCGGTATGATGGAGCATGTGGATATCGGACTTATCGGACTGGGGGTAATGGGGGAAAACCTGTTGCTGAATATCGAGAGCCGGGGTTTTTCGGCGGCGGTGTACAACCGCACCCATTCCAAGGTGGATAGTTTTGTTCAGGGCCGGGGCAAGGAAAAGCGCATCCGGGCGTTTTATGATCCGGCGGCCTTTACGGCGGCCCTCAAGCGGCCCCGGAAGGTGCTGATCATGGTCCGGGCCGGACAGGGGGTGGACGATTGGATAGCCCAGTTGGCGGAACTGCTTGAACCGGGGGATATTATCATCGACGGGGGCAATTCCCATTACCGGGATACCATACGGCGCGCGGCGGCCCTGGAGGAGCGGGGGCTGGGATATATCGGGGCCGCCTTCTGCGGCGGCGAGGCGGGGGCCTTAACGGGTCCGGCCATCATGGTCGGGGGGCCGGCGCCGTCCTGGTCCGCGGTAAAGCCCCTTTTCCAGGCCATCGCCGCCCGGGCCGAGGACGGCGCGCCCTGCTGCGATTGGGTGGGAGAGAACGGGGCGGGGCATTTCGTCAAGATGGTCCACAGCGGCATCGAATACGGAGATATGCAGCTCATCTGCGAGGTCTATGATATCATGCGGCTGCTTTTGGGCCTTTCCCACGAGGAGATGGGGGATGTCTTTGAGGAATGGAACCGGGGCAACCTGAACAGCTATCTCATCGAGATCACCCGGGACATCCTGCGGGTCAAGGACCGGGACGGCATTCCCCTGGTGGAAAAAATCCTGGACACCGCCGGACAGAAGGGCATGGGGAAGTTGGCGGGGATTACCGCCCTGGAATTCGGGGTCCCCCTCACCCTGATCGCCGAGGCGGTCTTCAGCCGCTGTCTTTCCGCCGCCAAGGAGGAACGCCTCCGATCTTCCCGGATATTTTCGGGCCCCCGGGTGGAGCGGGTCCGGGATCGCCGGACTTTTCTCGCGGATCTGGAGAAGACCCTTTACGCCGCCAAGGTGGTTTCCTACGCCCAGGGCTATCTCCTCCTGCGGCAGGGGGCCCGGGAACACCGGTGGAACCTGGACTACGGACAGATCGCCCTGCTCTGGCGGGGGGGCTGCGTCATCCGCTCCGCCTTTCTGGGAAAAATCAAGGAGGCCTTTGAGAAACGGGCGGATTTAGAAAACCTGCTGCTGGATCCCTTCTTTACCCGGATCATCGAGGATGCCCAAGCCTCCTGGCGGCGGGTCGTCGCCGAGGCGGTACGAAACGGGATCCCCACGGCAGCCCTCTCCAGCGCCCTGGCCTATTTTGACGGCTACCGTAAGGAACGACTCCCCGCCAACCTTATCCAGGCCCAGCGGGACTACTTTGGCGCCCATAGCTATGAACGCCTGGATAAGAGCCGGGGGGAATTCTTTCACACCAACTGGACGGAGGGGCCTATTCGACCTTAAACTTGGAAACCTCCCGGACCAATATATCGATATTCTCCTTGTTCTGTCCGCTGATGGTGTTCACCCGGTTCACCGCCACGTTGATCTGTTCCGCCCCCGTGGCCATCTCGTTCATCCCGTTCGTGATCTCCTCCGTCACCATCTCGAGGTTCTTGCTCTCCTGGATCACTTCTTTGCTCCCCTCAAGCATCTCCTCCGCTCCTCCCTTCACCCGCTGCGTGATGTCGTTCAACTGGGCTATCGAATCCAATATCTGCTTGCTCCCCGCTCCCTGTTCTTCCATCGCGTTCCGGATGTTTTCTTCCTGCTCAGAGACCGTCCTCACTTCGCTGTCTATCGCCTCAAATTTGTTCAACACCCCGTTCGTCGACCGGGTTATCTTGTCTATCGAATCCTTGATCTTCTTCAAGACCCCGCTGATCGTCTTCGACTGTTCCCCGGAACTCTCCGCCAGCTTCCGTATCTCGTCCGCCACCACCGCAAACCCCTTCCCCGCCTCTCCGGCGTGGGCCGCTTCTATCGCCGCGTTCATCGACAACAGGTTCGTCTGGCTCGCGATATTCTCCATCACCGCGTTGATCTCCAGGAGCCCCTCGGACTCCCGGGCGATCTCCTGGATGTCCGTCGCCACCTCCTGCAACCCCGTCCGCCCCACTTCGGAAGCGTCCGCCAGGTCCTTCACGTTCTGCCCATTCTTCACCAGGGTCTGGGTTACCGACTGGATATTGGCCAGCATTTCTTCTATGGCCGAGGAAGACTGGGCCACGCTGGAGGTCTGGTGCTCGATATGGCCGCTGAGCTTATCGATATTGACGGTGATCTGTTCCATGGTGGCGTTGGTTTCGGTCACCGAGGCGGACTGGTTGATGACGCGGCCCTTGATGCTCTGGATATTGGCGGTGATCTGGTTGATCGCCGCGGCGGTTTGGGTCATGTTGCTGGCCAGTTCATTGCCGATTTCAAAGAGGCTTACCGCCTGCTGTTTGATCACCACCACGAGGGTTCTGATTTTTTCCAGGGTCTGGTTGAAATACCGGGCGAGGTCGCCGATCTCATCGTTGGATTTGACGGCAATGGTCTTGGTCAGGTCTCCTTCCCCTTCGGAGATGTCCTTGAGGGTGAGGGCCACGGAGACGATGGGTTTGGCGATGTTCGCGGCCGCAAGGTAGATAATCACCGACACCAGGATCGCCGCGATAGCCGCCACCACGATGGTAAAGACCGTCATGGCCTTGACATCTGCCAGGATAATCGCTTCACTGGTACCGATCATGACTGCCCAGGGGGCGGCATCCTCAGTGATCCGCACGGAGCATATCACGATATCAAGGGTGGTTTTCAGCAGGGCGGAATATTCTTCCATTTCTAATACGGTTCCGTTTTTAACGGCCTCCGCCACGGTGTCGATTTTGTCTTTGTAAAGACTGCTGTCGGCGGTCCGCAGGTCCTTCCCTATCCTGGACGGGTCATAGCTCCCCACCACCGTGCCATTATTGGTATAAGCCGCGGCGGCGGAAATCCCCGACTGACTCGAATTTTTCACCAAGGCATCGATCACCGGCTGGGTGTAGGCCATATTAATCGTAACGCCCACATTGGCCACCAGTTCTTTCGCGCTGTTGAAAACCGGAACCCGCATATTACAGGTATAGGTCTGTTGGCCTGCCACGACCCGGGAGACGGGATCGCCTATCCGGGTAACCGCCGACAATTCCCCGCTTACCCGTTCATATTCCTCATAGACCGTAAGCTCGGTATACCCGTTTGTCCGGGTATACATGGCCGCATACTGCCCCGCGGGACTGTTGCCGGGCTGCCCCGCGAATTGAGCGTCCATACGGTCAATGGCATTGGGCTTCCAGACCGTATAGATCTGGACAATCCGCGGGTTTTCCTCAAGCAGGGCCTGCATATTCATATTGAAACTGCGGCGGCGGATCGGCGGTTCGAGTTTTTCATAATCCGACATAATAGTCGCCATAGCCTGCGCGGTATGAAGGTAGACCTGATAACGGGCCTTCAAATCCAGAGCCACGCTCGTCGCAAGATTCATCATGCTTTCCCGCGCGGTTTGTAACTGCATTTTTTTTGCTTGATTCAACAAAATTACCGATAGGGCTGCTACAACGATCAAGAGAATCGTGATCACGATAATACTGAGTCTTATTTTTATTTTCACCTTTAACTCCTCATATATAACAACGATGATACCGGTTCCATTCGGTTCCCCTGCTTTGATCGCTCCTTTATTCGACCTTAAATTTGGAAACCTCCCAGACCAATATATCGATATTCTCCTTGTTCTGTCCGTTGATGGTGTTCACCCGGGTGCGCCGCACCGCGGGATCCACCGATTCATACCCGTTCATTATCTGGGACAGGCTTTGCATAACATCCAAATAGACCTGGTACCGTATCTCAAGCTGCCTGGCGTAGAGGCCGGTCATGTTTTCCGGATTTTCTTCCGCCGCCTCCTCCTGCAAGGTTCCGGCCCGGCTTAAAAGAATAGTCGAAATTCCGGCGATTACCGCGACCGTCAGGATCATCGTAATGATGGTTAATCTTATTTTTATCTTCATTGCCGTCCTCTCCTTTTCGCCCGGGCGATCGATCTCGAAAAAAATCTATTCTACATTGGTAGTCCGAAAAATGAACTATTCATTATTATAAGCGTACATTATTATTATTTGTACATATAGAAAATATACGATACTTTTTAACAAAATCATAGAGAAAAGGGTGTTTTTTTAAAAAATCTCCAAAATTAACCGTTCATACACGGATTGGCCGGTTCCGGGCGTAGCCGCCGCCCGGTCCGGCCGCATGGCGGCCTCGGTCATACGCTTTCCACGCGGGTCCATGCTATGAGTTCCCGGCGAGTTCCGAAAGGGGGATGGGTTTGGGGGAATCATCCTCCCCCTCAACCGTGGCGAGTTTCTCCATCAGTTCCCTGCCCTCCCGGGATAGCCTGACGGGGACTTGGACCATGAGTTTGATGTAGAGGTTGCCCCGGTGTCCGCCGGAGGGGACCCCCTCGTCCCGAATCCGCAGGAGTTTGCCGTTCTGGATTCCCGCCGGGACCTTAACCTTGATGGTCTTACCCTCCAGGGTGGCCACATGGATATCCGCCCCCAGGGCCGCCTGGGTGATGGATATGGGAACCGCGCAGTAGAGATCCAGGTCCTGGCGTTCAAAATACTCGTGGGGCTTCACCCGGATAACCACATAGAGGTCCCCCGGAGGACCGCCCCCGGGCCCGGCGTCCCCCTGACGGGGAACAACGACCCGTTTGCCGTTTTCCACCCCCGCCGGGATGGTAACCATGACCTTCTGCCGCTTCTTCCGGGTCCCCGATCCGCCGCAATCCTTACAGGGGTGTTCGATGATGTACCCCTCCCCCCCGCAGGAGGGGCAGGTGGAGGCCACGGAAAAGAAGCCCTGGCTGTGGCGCACCTGGCCGGAACCGGCGCAGGTGGGGCAGACCTTCCGGCCCGCGCCGTTCGCCGCCCCGGAGCCCTTGCAGGTCTCGCAGGCCTCGTTTCGGGAATACTGGATCTCCACCTTGGTCCCGAACACCGCGTCCTTAAAGGAGATATCGATGTCGTACCGGAGATTCGCCCCCTGCCGGGCGCCCCCTCCTGAGGCGCTGCCGCCGTGAAAGCGGCTGCCCCCGCCGAAGAAGCTGTCAAAAATGCCGGAAAAGTCCCCGAAGATGTCCTCGAAGCCCCGGAAGGTGGAGGAAAAGTCCCGGGCGTTACCGGCCATGCCCTCAACCCCGGCAAAGCCGAACTGGTCGTAGGCGGATTTTTTCTGATCATCCGAGAGAATTTCGTAGGCTTCGGTGGCTTCCTTGAATTTCTCCTCCGCTTCCTTGTTCCCCGGATTTTTATCCGGATGATACTGAATGGCAAGCTTACGGTATGCTTTCTTTATATCGTCCTTGGACGCGTTCTTTTGCAGACCTAAGACTTCATAGTAATCACGTTTAGCCACAGCAACACCTTTCGTTTCTTATTTCATAGAGGGAAGCGAGGAGATAGCAGAGAGGAGTGAGGAGATAAGAGTGAGAAGTGAAGAGGGAGGAATGAGAAGTGGAAGAGCATACTCTTGCTTTAACTCCTCGCTCCTCACTCAATAACTCCTCACTCCTCACTCAATAACTCCCCGCTCCTCACTCAATAACTCCCCGCTCCTCCCTTAATCACTCCCCGCGCTTATTTATTGTCGTCCACGACTTCGTAATCCGCGTCTTCCGCGCTTTTCGTATTCCCGTTCCCCGCGTTCTGGGGCCCCGGTCCGGCTCCCGCTTCGGGTCCGGAACCTTGAGGCTGGGCGCCGGTTTGTTTGTAGACCTCTTCGGCGATCTTGTACGAGATCTGCTGCAGGGCCTCGGTTTTTTCCTTGATCGTCTGAAGGTCTCCCCCTTCCAGGGCCTGACGGAGACCGGCAATGGCCTCCTCCGCCTTGGATTTATCCTCCGGCGAAACCTTATCCCCCAGATCCTTGAGGTTCTTCTCGGTACTGTAGATCATGGTGTCCGCCTCGTTCCGGGCTTCCGCCTTTTCCCGTTCCCGCTTGTCTTCCTCGGCGTGGACCTCCGCCTCCTTGACCATCCGGTCTATTTCGGATTCCGAGAGCCCCGAGGAGCTTTCGATGCGGATCTTCTGCTCCTTACCGGTCCCCAGGTCCTTGGCGGATACGTGGACGATGCCGTTGGCGTCGATGTCGAAGGTCACCTCGATTTGGGGGATTCCCCGGGGCGCCGGCGGAATGCCCACCAGGTCGAAACGCCCCAGGGTCCGGTTCTGGCCGGCCATTTCCCGTTCCCCCTGGAGGACCTGGATGGAAACCGCGGTCTGCCCGTCGGCGGCGGTGGAGAATATCTGGCTCTTCCGGGTGGGGATGGTGGTGTTCCGGGGGATGAGCTTGGTCATCACCCCTCCCAGGGTCTCGATCCCCAGGGAGAGGGGGGTTACGTCCAGAAGGAGCACGTCTTTGACGTCGCCTCCCAGGATGCCCCCCTGGATGGCGGCGCCGATGGCCACCGCTTCATCGGGGTTAACCCCCTTGTTGGGGTCCTTCTTGAAGAGTTCCTTGACGATCTGCTGGACCGCGGGAATCCGGGTGGACCCCCCCACGAGGATCACCTCGTCGATCTGCTCCGCGCTGAGCTGGGCGTCCGCCAGGGCCTTCTTGCAGGGCTCCTTGGACCGTTCCAGCAGGTCCTGGACCATCTGTTCAAATTTCGCCCGGGTCAGGGTTTTCTGGAGGTGTTTGGGGCCGCTCTGATCCGCCGTGATAAAGGGAAGGTTGATCTCCGTGGTCTGCATGGCGGAAAGCTCGATTTTGGCCTTTTCCGCGGCTTCCCGGAGCCGCTGGAGGGCCATGCGGTCCTGGCCGAGGTCTATCCCCGTATCCCCCTTGAATTCCGCGATGAGCCATTCCATGATCCGGCGGTCGAAGTCGTCGCCCCCCAGGTGGGTGTCGCCGTTGGTGGATTTGACCTCGAACACCCCTTCCCCCAGTTCCAGGATGGAAATATCGAAGGTGCCGCCCCCCAGGTCGTAGACGGCGTTGATCTTTTCCTTCTTCTGGTCATGGTTGAAACCGAAGGCCAGGGCAGCCGCGGTGGGTTCGTTGATGATCCGCTTGACCTCAAGCCCCGCGATTTTCCCCGCGTCCTTGGTGGCCTGGCGCTGGGCGTCGTTGAAGTAGGCCGGGACGGTGATCACCGCCTCGGTAACGCTTTCGCCCAGGTAGTCCTCGGCGGTCTTCTTCATCTTCTGCAAAACAAACGCGGATATTTCCTGGGGGGAATAGCGTTTCCCGTCAATATCCACCCGGACATCGTCTCCCTGTTCTACCACCTTATAGGGAACCAGTTTGGTTTCCCCGGGGACCTCCGAATACCGGCGGCCCATGAAACGTTTAATAGAATAGACGGTATTTTCGGGATTGGTGATCATCTGGTTTTTCGCGGGCTGACCGACGACCCGCTCTCCCTTGCTGGTGAAACCGATGATGGAAGGGGTTGTCCGGCCCCCTTCGGAATTCTGAATAACGATAGGTTCGCCGCCTTCAAGAACGGCGACGCACGAGTTGGTAGTTCCCAGGTCAATTCCTATTATCTTTCCCATTTTTATAAGCTCCTTTTTAAAAGATACTAAATTTCTTATGCCTTTCCAATTTTTTTTAAGCCGGCGGGGAATCCGAACCCCCTGCCCCTTCGGGAGGCTCCCCCTCGGCCCGGGGGCTTTCAGGCATCAACACCTTGACCTTGGCGCTGCGGATAACCCGGTCTTTCAGCATATAGCCCTTGATCAGGTCCTCCTGGACCACCGGCTCGGTGATTTCCCCGGATTTCTCCATCATGATCGCCTCGTGCCGGGTCGGATCGAAGGCCGCGCCGGCGGAATCAAAGCGCTTGAGGCCCCACTTGTGCTCAAGCTGGGATACCAGGCGTTTCTCGATCATCCCGATTCCCTCGCACAGGCCGGTAAAATCCGGGGACGGGGAAGCTTCCGCCCTGCTCTCCGCGGATTTTACGGCCCGCTCAAGGTCGTCAATGATCGGGATAAGGTCCAGGAGCAGGGCCTGGTTGGCAAACTCAATGGCCTCCTGCTTTTCCCGGTTGATCCGCTTCCTAAAGTTCTCAAAGTCCGCCGCCTTCCTGAGAAACTGATCCCGGGCCTCCGCAAGCTGCGCTTCCAGGGCGGCGACTTTTTCCTCAAGCCCGCCGGCCTCCTCCGCCTCCCCGGCCGCTTCCGGGGCTTGGTTCGGGGGCGCATCATCTTCCGGCGCCCCGGTATTTTCCGAAGTATCCTCGGAAGGATGTACTTCAGCGGAACCATGTTCCGAACACGCTTCTTTTCTGTGAGATGTATGCTTTGACATGAAACTTCCTATTACTTCTACTTTTTTCCCGGCCCCGCCGGAAGAACATGCCGAAAACCGGCATGTGATTTTCTACATACAAAATACATATCCATAAAAAAAAGGTCAAGAAAAATCATCTCAATCAGCGGAAAAAACACGCTTTATAGGTCAAAATCAGAAAAAAACATGACTTATATGCTGATCGAAGAGCACCAGGATGCCCAAAAGGGCGGTATAGACCGCAAAACCCCGGAGGGAACGGGATCGGACCAGTTTAAGCATGAACCGTACCGAAAAAAAGCCCACCACCGCGGCGGCGGCGGTTCCCGCGATGAGGGCGTCCGGGCCGATGCCGGCCCCGCTTCCCCCGCCCCCCCGGACAAGGTCCTTGAGCTGAAAAACCAGGGCCCCCAGGATCGCCGGGATGGAGAGGAGGAAGGAGAACCGGGCGGCAAAGTCCCGGTCAAGCCGGCGGGAGATAGCCCCGGAGAGGGTGAGGCCCGACCGGGAAACCCCGGGGATGATGGCGACGCCCTGGAGGATGCCGATGATGAGGGCGTCGAGCCAATTCATGGCGGTTCCGGGCCGGGGCGTTCCCGGCTTTTTGGCGGCGAATTCCGAGAGGGCCAGGGCGCAGGCGGTGGTGAGGAAGGCGAAGCCCAGCCACGCCCCCGAGGCAAAGGCCCCCTCTATGGGGTCCTTGAAGATGAGGGCGATGATCACCGTCGGGATGGTGGCGGCGATGAGCAGGCCCGTGAGGGGCTGGAGGGGCCGGCAGAGGATCCGCCCGATATCCCTCCGGAGGACCACAAAACCCGCCGCCAGGGTGCCCCCGTGGACCAGGGTGTCGAAGAGCAGGGCCGGCTCCCGGATCCCCAGGATCCTTTGGAGGAGGACCAGGTGGCCGGAACTGCTGACGGGTAAAAATTCGGTAATTCCCTGCAGGGCCCCCAGGATCAGCGCCTCGACAATTCCCATGATCCCAGCATACCCTCCGGGGGAAGATTTTTCAAGCCCCCGCGTTGCCCTGGCTTCCCTCAAGGCTTGTTTTGGTTTATACTCGCTCCCATGGAATTACTCGACCGGTTCCGTGCCGCTATCAGGATAAAAACCGCCTGGCCCTCCGGGGGCCCCGGAGGGGTTTCCACCCCCCGGGGGGATGCCCAGGCGGAGGCTCCCTTAAACCGCTTTCAGGATTTCCTGGAAGAAGCCTATCCCCGGTTCCACCGCGCCGCCGAGCGCTTTCGGATAAGCCCCTATTCCCTGGTGTACCGCTGGCCCGGCAGTACCCCGGCGGGCGGATCGGACGGAGGCAAGACCGGCGCTCCCGTGCTCATCCTCGCCCACTACGATGTGGTTCCCGTGGAGGAGGACCAGTGGACCCTTTCCCCCTTCGATGCGGAGATTCGGGACGGCTATGTGTACGGCCGGGGAACCATTGATATGAAGAGCATCCTCATCGCCATCATGGAGGGCGCGGAAACCCTCTGCGGCCAGGGCTTTACCCCCCGGGAGGATGTTTGGTTCGCCTTTGGGGGGGATGAGGAGCGCACCGGCCTTTGGGGGGCCCGGGAAACCTGCCAATGGTTTGTCCGCCGGGGTCTTCGTTTCGCCTGGACCCTGGATGAGGGCTCGTATGTCTGTGAGAATTTCATGCCGGGGATAGCGGAGCCCCTGGCCCTGCTGGGGATAGAGGAAAAGGGCTACCTCAGCCTGGAACTGTCGGTGCGGCAGCGTCCGGGACACGCCTCCCGCCCCCCCAAGGTCCAGGCCGCGGCGGTTCTGGCCCGGGCCCTCCTGCGGATCGCCCGGCGGCCGTTCCCCTTTGTCCTTACCCCGGCGGTGGAGAGCTTCTTCAGCGGCCTGGCGGAAAAGGCCCCGAAGCATCTGGCCCCCTTCATGCGCCATGCCCGGCTTCTCCGTCCCCTGTTCTTCCGGATCGCCGCCTCCACCGCGGAGCTGGTCCCCCTGATCCGGCCCACCGTGGCCATGACCCAACTGGAGGGCAGCGCCGCGGACAACGTCCTCCCCTCGGTGGTTCGCGCGGTGATCAATCTCAGGCTCCTGCCCCCCTGGACCGTGGAGGGGGCCCTGAACTTCATCAAGAAGGCGGTGGGAGACGAAAGGGTGGAAATAGGTGTCTACGGGGAGGGGAACAATCCCGTTCCGGCAAGCGCGGCGCAGAGCCGGCGCGCCGGTCCCGGCTGGGCGGAACTGGAGCAGGCCATCGGCGCCGCATACCCCGGCGTCCCGGTGCTGCCCTTTATCATGACCGCCGCCACCGATTCCCGGCATTACCGGGACCTTGCCGGGAGCATATTCCGTTTCAGCCCCCTGCGCCTTCCCCCCTCGGAAATCGCCCTCATGCACGGCCACGATGAGCGGATCTCCATCGAAAACCTGCACCGCGTGGTACAATTCTACACGTCCCTGCTCAGTTCCTTATAGCAGGGTCGCCGGATACCCGCTGCCTGGTCCTCCCGGCACGGGCCGGCATGGGGGCTGAGCCGACACGGCACGGCAGGGGCAGCGGCCCCGGGGCGGCCCCCCGGCGATTCAGATAGACGACAAATTTATTGGGATCAACGCCGTTTTTGTACTTAACTACGCTTTTACCGGCTGAGGCGTTTGTACCTTTTTGTAGGTCGCTATAATGAATCGCCGGGGGGCCGCCCCGGGGCCGCTGCCCCTGCCGTGCCGCTACGCCGTTTTCGGTCCATGCCGGCCCGTGCCGGGCTTTTCCGGCGGGAGTATCCACCGGCCTGCTTTTGCGCGTTGAGGCGGGTCCTGCTGCCGGATGAGTGATACCTTGGCCGGCTACGGTGAGGGCTTTGCCGGGGGCAAGAAGCCGGGGGAGGAGGGAGGAGTTAGGAGGGAGCAAAAAGGAGATCGACGCAGAATTTGCGGAGGTAGGGTCGATTGGCGGTGAGGGCCAGAGGGCGGAGGGAAAGCTACGCAGGAAATGCGGAGGTGAGGGGTCGATTGGCGGTGAGGGGCGGAGGGCGGAGGGAAAGCTACGCAGAATTTGCGGAGGTAAGATGATCCATCCGGAAATGCAATGACACTAGTTCCTGAGTCTCAAATTGTAACTATGGGCCATGAAATGTTATAAAATAATCATTTTAACAG
>JAITRV010000256.1 GCA_031288215.1 Spirochaetaceae bacterium
GCATGGTCCATCAGGAATTTTCCCTGATACCGGGCTTTACCGCCTGCGAGAATATTCTGCTCAACAGGGAACCGCTCCGCCATAGCCCCGCGGCGGAGGTATTCGGGGAACGGCTTTCGGCGCTGCGCCGGGACGAGATGAACAGGCGGGCGGCCCGGGCCATCGGCAAGCTCGGGGTAAAGATAGACCCCGGCACTCTGGCTTCGGAAATGCCGGTGGGTCACAAGCAGTTCACCGAAATTGCCCGGGAAATCGACCGGGACGGGGTAAAACTCCTCGTGCTGGACGAACCCACGGCGGTGCTTACCGAAAGCGAGGCCGAGATCCTCCTCAACGCGATTAAATCCCTTGCCGGGGAGGGGATCGCCGTTATCTTCATATCCCACCGGCTCCGGGAAGTTACCGAAATTTCCCACCGCGTGGTTGTCCTGCGGGACGGCAATGTGATAAAAGACGTACCCAACCGGAATCTGACCGTACCGGATCTCGCGTTCTGGATGGTAGGCCGGGACATGGACGCCGGGGAGGGCAGGGGAGAACGCCGGCCGGCTGAAGTCCGGGCAATAGATGTCCCGGCGGTTGACGCGCCGCCTGAAGCCGGGTCCCGGGAGATTCTCCGAGTTGAAAAGCTTTGGGTGGATATGCCCGGGGAGACGGTCCGGGACGTATCCTTCGCGGTGGAAGAGGGGGAGATCTTCGGCATCGGCGGGCTGGCCGGCCAGGGCAAACTGGGCATCCCCAACGGCATCATGGGGCTGTACGCCGCCGGGGGCCGGGTGTTTCTTGAGGGAACGGCGATAGACCTGGGGAACCCCCGCGCCGCCCTGGACGCGGGAATGGCCTTTGTGTCGGAGGATCGCCGGGGGGTGGGCCTGCTCCTGGATGAAAGCCTCGACTGGAACATCGCCTTTGGGGCCATGCAAACCAGGGGCGCCTATCTTAAATCCTGGCTGGGCGGTCTTTTCAAACTCCGGGACGAGAAGGCGATGCGGCGCCTTGCGGAGGAGTACATCAAAAAACTTGAGATAAAATGTACCGGCCCCAAACAGCCCGCCAAAGAACTTTCCGGGGGCAATCAGCAGAAAGTCTGCCTCTCCAAGGCGTTCGCCCTGAGTCCCAGGATACTCTTTGTGTCCGAGCCGACGCGGGGCATCGACGTGGGGGCCAAGAAGATCGTCCTCGATACCCTGCGTACCTACAACCGGGAAGGGGGAACCACCATCGTCATGGTTTCCAGCGAACTTGAGGAACTCCGTTCCATCTGCGGCCGCATCGCCATTGTCTCCGAAGGACGCGTCGCCGGAATCCTCCGCCCGGATTCGCCGGCCGCGGAATTCGGGCTTCTCATGTCGGGCATTTCCGAAAAAGACGGGCAGGAGGAACCATGAGCGGGGAAATCAGGGACCTTGAAAAAAACAACGGGGACACCGGACGCCTCAAGGCGTTTATCGGCGACTTCGGGTGGCCCCGGCTTATCATCTTTTTCTTCGTGGTACTGCTCTTTGTCACCGCCCCCTTTGTCAGGGTACGGGTGGACAGTTCCCTTATGAACATCTTTGTCCGCTTCGGCCAAAACGGGGTGATGGTTCTGGCCCTGGTTCCCATGATGCAGGCCGGGGCCGGCCTTAACTTCGGCCTTCCGGTGGGGATAGTGGCGGGCCTTCTCGGTTCGACCCTCGCGATGGAATTCGAACTTACCGGGGCCGCCGGCTTTTTCGGCGCGATACTCCTCAGCCTTCCCTTCGCCCTTATCTTCGGCTGGCTTTACGGCCTCCTCCTCAACAAGGTAAAGGGCGAGGAAATGACTATCGCCATGTACGTGGGATTCTCAATCGTCACCTTTATGGCCATCATGTGGCTGGTACTTCCCTATACCAACCCCACCATGGTTTGGGGTTACACCGGCCAGGGCTTAAGGACGACCATCACCCTGGACGGGTACTGGGCCCGGTTTTTGAACAACTTCTTCGTCATCAAAATAGGGCCGTATTTTGAATTCCCCACCGGGACTATCCTTTTCTTCGCGTTTATGGCCTTTATCATGTGGCTTTTTATGAGGAGCCGCACCGGAACGGCCCTTACCGCGGTAGGGTCCAACCCCGACTTTGCCCGCGCCGGCGGGGTTTCCGCGGACAGGATGCGGCTTATCAGCGTGATCGTGTCTACCGTGTTCGGCGCGGTGGGGATACTCATGTACCAGCAGAGTTTCGGTTTTATCCAGGTCTATCAGGCCCCGATATATATGGCCTTTCCCGCGGTGGCCGCGATACTTCTGGGCGGCGCTTCGGTCAACAAGGCCTCGATACTCAACGTGATCGTGGGGACTTTTCTCTTTCAGAGCATACTCGCCATGACTCCCTCCGTGATCAACAGCATCCTTAAAACCGACATGTCCGAGGTGATCCGTATCCTTATCTCCAACGGGATGATCATCTACGCCCTGACCCGGAAAACGAAGGTGAGCAAATGAAACGTTTCGATCCCTGGAATTTTTTGGCGGACAACGCGGTAGTTCTCATCTTCCTGGTTATAAGCCTCGCGGCAACGCCGATTTCGGGACTGTCCCTGGTCTCCATTGCCCAGGAGATATTTACCCGTATCGGCAGGAACTGTTTTCTGGTTTTCAGTCTGATCCTCCCCATTATGGCCGGGATGGGCATCAACTTCGGCATGGTTCTGGGCGCGATGGCCGGGCAGATTGGCCTTATCTTCGCGGTTGACTGGAACATCGTGGGCGTTCCGGGCCTTGTCTTCGCCTCGCTTATCGCCGTTCCCATTGCCGCGCTGCTTGGCTGGGCCGCCGGGGAGATCCTCAACCGCGCCCGTGGCCGGGAAATGGTTACCGGCTACATACTCGGCTTCTTTATGGACGGCTTCTACCAGTTTGTGGTCCTCTACCTTATGGGATCGGTGATCCCGGTTCACTCCCTCAGCATCACCCTTTCGCGCGGCTACGGGATACGGAACACCCTCAACCTTGATTCGGTGCGGCAGTCCCTGGACCGGCTTTTGCCCCTGCGCCTGAACCTGCCCTCGGGAATCATCGTTCTTCCCGTGGCCAATTACCTCGTAATAGGGGTACTCTGCCTTTTCATCATCTGGTTCAGGCGGACCAAGCTCGGCCAGGACATGAGGGCGGTCGGGCAGGATCAGGGGGTGGCCCATGCGTCCGGGATTCCCGTTGACAGGACCCGGATCATCGCCATCGTCATTTCCACCGTTTTGGCGAGCCTGGGGCAGCTTATCTTCCTGCAAAACATGGGAAACATGGCGACCTACAACGCCCACAAGCAGACCGGCTTCTTCGCCGCCGCCGCGATACTTGTCGGGGGCGCGTCGGTGAGCAAGGCGACTATTCCCAATGTGTTTATCGGGACGGTACTCCTCCACCTGATGTACATCGTCGTCCCGCGCGCGGGGACGAATCTCTTTGGGTCGGCAATGATAGGCGAGTACTTCCGCGACGCGTTCAGCTACGGGGTCATCGCCCTGGCCCTGGTCATCCACGCGTGGCGCAAGCGGGCCAACGCCGAACTTGCCCGGTCGGGCCTGCGGGGCGGAACGGAGGAAGTATGACAGGGAAACGCCGCACGGCCTTTATCCGCGCCGCCCTTGTCCTCCTCTGGATAGGGCTTGGGGTCCTGCTCTTTACGGTCTACCGGGGGCACGCCCTCCTCGTTGACAACCGGAATACGGACGAAGGTATCCGCGCGCCGGACCTTATCACGGTTTCGGTGGACGGGGGAAAGGGCCTGGAATTTTTCCGGGGCGACCGGGATCGTTTTGCCGTAACCGGATCCCGCCACCGGATACGGATCGAATTCAGTGACGGCAGGGCGCCTTTTGAGCGGGAATTCAGCCTTCCCATCCGGGACGATATGTACCTGCTTTCCGTTCCGAAGATGTTAAACGAACTTCCCTTCGTGGAAGTGTTTCACACCGCCCCGGAGACCCGCGCGCCCGGGGATGAGGAATTGCCGTCCGGCGAGATGCCGGTTCCCTGAGTACCGCTTGGCATACCCGCGAACCACGCAGGATAAACGCATAGAAAACAATTATCCACGAGAGACGAGAGAAAAACAATGAAAAACCGCAAAGCCGCAGAAGTCGAATAAGTTTTTAGTGCCAAGTTCCTCTTTTTTCCTTCCTTCTTTAACTTTTTCGACTTAGCGGTTAAAAAATTCTTCACTGATTTCGTGGCTATACCGGATTTCTTGTCAAGAAAATTCCTATGCGTTTATCCTGGGCTTTTCAATTCGAACGAACATTGTAAAAAAATGTGTAATCTGTGGAGTTCTTTCGTTTTTCCCGCCTGTAATAATAATTCCGAACAATAATTACTGTTAGTTTGCATAAACATGCAAAAACGCCCGCGGGGAGGGTTTTTGGGGGCGGAAAAATGTTTTTTTATGCGATTCCGCGCGCGATCGGACGA
>JAITRV010000275.1 GCA_031288215.1 Spirochaetaceae bacterium
TCGGATTACCTTATCGGCGCTTACCGGGAACGTCTTGCCGGACGCAACCGGGAATACGAGCGGTTCTACTTCAAACATCTGCGCCGGCACTTTACCCGGCGGAACATTACGAAAATCGCCCAGATGGGCAACGCCTTGCTGCTGCTTTTTCTTTTTTTGAACGGCGTCCTGAGCATCGGCCTTTTTATCACCCTTACGCTCAGTGTCTTTACCACGGTTTTTCAAAGATTAAGCTGGTGTTTTGGCGTTCTGCAATGGAGCGCTTACCATATCAACAGTTTTGAATATTACGACAAGTACTTCGCCCTTTCCGGGGACCCTTGCGGCGGCATGGAGGAAGCGCCCGAAGATTGTTCTATTGAGTTTGACAATGTGTCTTTTACCTACCCCGGCACGGAACGGGAAATACTGAAGGGCCTGAGCTTTACCGTAAAAAACGGGGAGAAAGTTTCTATTGCCGGCCAAAACGGCGAGGGCAAAACCACGATGGTAAAGTTACTGTTGGGGCTGTTCCAGCCCACCGGCGGCGAGATCCGTATCGGCGGGAAGCCCCTTTCCGCCTACTCCCCCCAGGCCCGGCGGCGGCTCTTTGGGCCGGTGTTCCAGGATTTTATCAGGTACAGTATTTCCCTGGGCGAAAACGCCGGCATCGGGGACGTGGACAAGATGGCCGATCCGGCGGCGGTTTCGGCGGCCCTGGAGAAGGCGAAGGCGGATTTCGCGGGGAGCCTTCCAAAGGGCGTAGATACGCTGCTGGGCCGGGATTTTGAGGGCGGCCTGGACCTTTCCGGCGGGCAGTGGCAGCGGATCGCCATTGCCCGGGCCTTCATGGGGGACAAGCCGGTGCTTATCCTGGACGAGCCGACGAGCCAGTTGGACCCCATGGCGGAAAGCCGGATCTATGCGGATTTCGCCGATATGGCTGCGGGGAAGACGGCGATTTTTATCACCCACCGGCTGGGGAGTACCATGATAACGGATCGTATCCTGGTTATTTCCGGCGGGCGGGTGGCGCAAAGCGGTTCCCACGCGGAGTTGATGGAGCGGGGCGGCCTCTACGCCGACATGTTTAATTCGCAGAAACAGTGGTACGCGGCATCCAAAAACCGGCCGGATCTTGAAGCGTCCCCGGAAAGCTCCGGCGGGGAGGCCGAAGATGCGCAACAGTAAAGATAACAGGGGCGGAAAAAAGGAAAACGCGGCGGAAAACAAACAGGAAAACCGGCGGATAGAAGACCGGACAAGCAAACTGGAACAGGATGTGGAACGGGAGCATAAGGGCAATTTTGCATCCCTGCTGCGGCTCTGGGCCTGCGTGTTCTCCTCCACCAAACTGATTAGTTCCATCTACCTGGGGGTGTTCATCCTCCTCTCCCTGCTGCGGCCCCTCCTGGCCTTTATGTGGGGCGGCTATATTCAAACCCTGGAAGATCACCGGCCCCCTGGCCCCCTGATCCCCGCCGTTGCCCTGATCGCCGGGTATTTTGTCATCAATTTTTTTGCCGATCTGATACAGCGCTACGTCATTCCCATGGAGCAAATCGAGCGGCTTGACGTGGTACAGGCGAACCACCAGCAGGAACTCCTGCACTCCAGGATGTTCAAAAAACTTGCGGCGATTTCCCCGGAATACCTGGAGGTTTCCAAAATAAACGATACCATTAGGCAGGTGTTTTCCTGGACCGGCCCGGGAAGGGAGGGCATGAACCGGCAGGTGATGATGCAGAGTTACATCGTTATCGCCAAGGCGGTGTCGGTGCTTTCCATTGCCGCTTCGCTGTACGTCTTTAATCCCTGGCTGTGCCTTATCGTGCTGGTTTCTCCCCTGCCTTCCCTGTGGTCCCTAACCCTGGGAGAAAAACTGCGTTTCGGTTTTGCCAAGGACAACACAAAACTTATCCGGCGGGCGGAGTACTTTCAGAACCTGATGCTCTCCCCGGCGGCCAAGGAGATGAAGACCCTGGGGCTCCACGATTTTTTCTACGCCAAGTGGAAAACCCTTGCCGATGAGTACCTGATCAAAGAAAAACGGCTGATCCGTACCAGGACTCTTTTGGAGATCCTGAACTATTTTGTGATGAGCCTGGCCCATATAGGCGGCAGCATCTTCGCGATCATTCTGATGACATCGGGCTTGATTACCCTGGGGGCCCTGGGGGCGGTGATGAGCCTTGTTTCAACCCTGGCGGGCGATACGGGGGAGCTGCTTCGCTCGTTCTCCACATTCATCATGAAAAAGAACGAGGCCGCGCGGTTCTACGATATGATGGATCTGCCCGAACAGGACGCCAGGGCCGGCCAGGCCGGAGACCGCCGGGACTGCGGCGCCTTCTCCGCCCTGGAGGCGAGGAACTTGAAGTACCGCTACCCCCTGACCGGACAGTATGTGCTGGACGGTATCGATCTGCGGATTGAAAAGGGTGAAAAAGTCGCCCTGGTGGGGGAGAACGGCATGGGGAAGACCACCTTTGTTAAACTCATCACCGGCCTCCTTGCCCCCTCGGAGGGGGAACTCCTGATAAACGGCGTTCCCGTGGAAAGCCTTAACCCATCGTCCCGCTACGACAGCCTGGGGGCCGTTACCCAGGACCCGGCGCGCTACAACAGTTTTACTATCGGGGACAACGTGTTCCTTGGGGACACGGCGAGGCCCCGGGACGAGGGGGCCATAGACCGGGCCCTGGCCTTCGCCGGTCTTACGGACGCGGACAAGGACACGCTGCTGGGCAAGGACCTGGGCGGCGCGGATCTTTCCGGCGGTCAGTGGCAGAAGCTGGCCATAGCCCGGGCCGCCTACCGGGACCGGGACTTTATCATCCTTGACGAACCGACCAGCAGCCTCGATCCCCTGGCGGAAACCGGGGTGTTCCGGCAGTACATCGCCCTGGCCGCGGACAAGACGGTGATCTTCGTGACCCACCGGATCAGCGTGGCCGCCCTGGCGGGCCGCGTCATCGTGTTCGCCCGGGGGAAGATCGCCGAGGACGGCTCCCATGAGATGCTGATGCGTTCCGGCGGGGAATACGCCCGGCTCTACCGGGAACAGGCCAAGTGGTATAACCGCTAGTAGGCAATTAAGACTAAGCATACTGATATGTGCAATCACGGAGAATGAGAAAAACCACCGTCAAATCAAATCGAGCGGTGAATTCCAAATCCTGCTCTTGCCTTGACAGGCTGCCGGCGCGTCTTGGCGCATAGGGCCGGTCTTTGCGGAGGCTTTTCTTCCCCTGTTTTCTAAGCTATCTTTAGCTCATGGGTGTTACCGTTGCGGACTTGATGAGCCTTCCCAGCCTGCGGGGGGCGGCGGTTTTGGGAGGCCGGACCGGGCTGGGGAAGATCGTCAATTTTGTCAGCGTCCTGGAATATACCAGAATAGACAGCGTTCAGGACTATATGTTTAATACGGTTGAATTTCTGGGAAACGAACTGATAATTACCTGTTTTGCCGATATCCGGGATGATCCCGCCGCCCAATGTACAAATATTCGCCGTCTTGCGGAGATCGGCATGGCCGGTATCATCCTGTACTATGTCGGGGTGGTCATGCCGGAGGTAAACCAAAAACTAATCGAGGCGGCGGACGAATATGATTTTCCCCTTATCTGTATGCC
>JAITRV010000034.1 GCA_031288215.1 Spirochaetaceae bacterium
ACTTGAGTGGCAGCGTGAATGATATAGCGTTAGGGATGAACGAGATCGACGCGGTGATAAACCGCACCAAAGATATAAGCAAGGAGAATAGGCAGAACATCGACGTGCTTGTGCGCGAATTGTCCAAGTTCCGAGTGCATGTTCCTACGTGACTTGTCCGGCGGCGTTGTTAGCGGTGTTGTTAAAGGGGGGCCGGGATCATAAATAATGAGACCTCCCCTATTGCCGCGGGCCGTGCTAGAATAAGCGTATGCCGGTGATTGAGGTAGAGAATTTAGAGAAACGTTTTAACCTGGAAGCCGGGTTTTTTGCCCCCTTTGGCCGTTTTGTCCACGCGGTACGGGGGGTTTCCTTTTCCATTGGGGAGAACGAAACCTACGGCCTGGTGGGGGAATCCGGCTGCGGTAAGACTACTACCGCCCGGCTTCTGGTGAGGATGTACGAATGGGACAGGGGGAGCGTCCGTTACGGGAAGGATACCGACGTGGCGGCCCTTTCCGGGGCGGCCCTGAAGGCGTACCGGGAAAGGGTTCGTTATATTTTCCAGGACCCCGCCCGTTCCCTTAATCCCCGGATGCCGGTTTACGAGGTCCTGGTTTCCGGTTACCGTCATTCTTCCCGCTTTCCCGGGGAAAAAAAGGCCCGGGAGGAGGCCGCCCGGATCCTTATGGAGGTGGGGCTCTCGGCGGATGATCTGGAGAAGCGGCCTTCGGAGTTTTCCGGGGGCCAGCGGCAGCGGATCTCCATTGCCCGGGGTCTCCTGATGCGGCCGGAGTTGCTGATCTGTGACGAGGTGGTCAGCGCCCTGGATGTGTCAATCCAGGGGCAGATTCTGAACCTCCTCCTGGATATCCGGGAGACCCGGGGTCTTTCATTCCTCTTTATCGCCCATGATCTGAAGGTGGCCTGTTATTTTTGCGATCGTATCGGGGTGATGTACCAGGGTGAACTGATGGAGGAGGGCCCCGCGGAGACCCTTTACCGGGACGCCAGGCACCCCTATACCCGGCTCCTCTTTTCCGCCGGCGGCAGGGAAAGCCCGGTCCGTGGAGGGGGTCCCCTGGGGGAAGATGCCTGCCCCTTTGCCCCCCGTTGCGCCCTGGCGGAGGAACGGTGTTTCCGCGGACACCCGGAACTCCGGGAAATAGGGCCGGGGCGGCGGGCCCGCTGCTTTCGTGTGGATGACGGGCCTCCGGCATAATGCCCTTTCACCCCCTTATCCAGGCCTGGTTTAGCGAGAACTACGGCAGGCCCACGGCCATACAGGAGGCGGCCTGGCCCCGTATCGAGGAGGGCCGCCATGTCCTTGCCATCGCCCCCACTGGGAGCGGCAAGACCCTTACCGCCTTTCTTTCCGCCATTTCCCGGTTCTGCCGGGGGGATTATGACGCGGGTACCCTGTCCGTCCTCTACATCTCCCCCCTTAAGGCCCTGAACGAGGACATCAAACGGAACCTTCTGGAACCCCTGGCGGGGATCAGGAGGACCTTTGAGGGGGCCGGGGAGCCCTTTCCCCCCATTACCGTGGAGACCCGTTCCGGGGATACCCCCCAATCGGAGCGGCGGCGTTTCTACCGGCATCCCCCTTCCATCCTGGTAAGCACCCCGGAGAGCCTGGCCCTCCTCCTCCTTAACCCCCGGGGCCGGGAGGCCCTGGCCGGCCTGCGCTGCCTTATCCTGGACGAGATCCACAGCGTCCTGGGGACCAAGCGGGGGAGTTTCCTTTCCTGCCAGGCGGACCGGCTTTCCCTGATCGTCCGGGAACGCGGGGGGCCGGATTTTATACGGATCGGCCTTTCCGCCACGGTGAGGCCGGCGGAGGGGGCGGCGGATTTCCTGGGCGGCCTTATGCCCGGCGCCGGGCCCGCCGGCGAAGCGATCTACGAGCGGCGGTCCGTCCATATCGCCGCCCCCCGGACGGAGAAGGATATCAGCTTTACGGTGGAGGGTATGGCCGGGGACCCCATCCCGGCCATCATCCGCCGGGTGGAGGCGAACCGGAGTACCCTGATCTTCACCGGCTCCCGGCGGGGGGCGGAACAGTTGAGTTACCGGATCAACCAGGCCGCCGGCCGGCCCCTGTCCTTTGCCCACCACGGGAGCCTTTCCAAGGAACTGCGGATGGCGGTGGAGCAGGGCCTGGCGGAGGGGAAGATCCCCTGTGTGACGGCCACCTCCTCCCTGGAACTGGGGATCGACATCGGCAGCGTTGACGAGGTGATCCTGGCGGGGAGTCCCCCCTCCGCGGCCTCCGCCCTCCAGCGTATCGGCCGTTCCGGCCACGGGGTGGGGAGGACCAGCGCCGGGAGCTTTATCCCCCTGCGCCAGGCGGATCTCCTGGCCGCCGCGGCCCTGGAGACGGCCATCCGGGACCGGGAAATCGAGGCCGGCCGGTCCATCGAATGTCCTCTGGACATCCTGGCCCAGATCATCCTGGCCCTCTGTGACGAAAAAGACCGCCATATTGATGAACTCTACGCCCTGCTCCGGGGCTTTTACGTGTTCCGGAACCTTAGCCGCCCCGCCTACGATTCGGTGCTGTGGATGCTGGCCGGGTATGGGAACAGGGGCCGGCTCCGGGAGCTGAAGGTCCGGCTTTACCGGGACAAGGCCGCCGGCATCCTCAGCGCCGCGCCGGGGACCCGCTTCCTGCTCTACTCAGCGGGAGGGGTGATCCCCAGCCGGGGTCTTTACAGCCTGCGCCTGGCCCAGGGGAACGTGAAAATAGGGGAGCTTGACGAGGAGTTTGTCTGGGAGCGGCGGCTGGGGGACAGCTTTCGTTTTGGGAACCGTTCCTGGCGGATCACCGGCATCGGGCACGAGGCGGTGGAGGTGGTCCCCCGGGAGGACAACGCGGACTTTATCCCCTTTTGGCGGGCGGACCCTGTTTTCCGCGGCCCGGTCCTCTCCCGGCGGATTCTGGAGATCCTCGATTATTTCAACCGGGAGGGGGAATTGCCCGCCGCCCTGCTGCCGGGTTTTTCCCCGGAGGCCCTGGAGGATCTTAACCGCTACCTCGATTCCCAGCGGCGGGTTCAGGCGGCGGAGGGGTCCGTCCCCCTGCCGGGCCCCGGCTGTATCCCCTGCGAGATCGTCGAACAGGGCTCAGGCTCCCAGGGGGCCGGCGGGACCTGGCAGATCCTGCTCCACGGCTTCCGGGGCGGGGCCCTGCACTACCCCCTCTGCCTTGCCGTCACGGAGGAGCTGGAGGAACGGACCGGGGCGCGGGTGGAGAGTTTTTCCGATGACAACACGATCCTGTTCCTCCTCCCCAGCGTGATGGGACGGGAGCGGATCGAGGGGCTTTTCAGCGAAATACTGCGGGGCCTTAGCGGGAGCGGGGGAACCGGCGGGCCGCGGGGCCTTTCCCGGGGGGAGCGGCTGTTTATGCGGCGGCTGGAATCCTCAAGTCGCTTTGGCGCGGCCTTCCGGGAGGCGGCGGAGCGCAGCCTTGCCCAGCCCCGGGGGAGTTTTGGCAGACGGCTCCCCCTGTGGATCATGCGGCAGAGGGCCAAGAATCTCTTTGACGCCGTCAGGGGGGAGGAGGATTTTCCCCTTACCGCCGAAGCCTGGCGAAGCTGCCTGCGGGACGATCTTGACATGGAGGGTTTCCGGGAACTCAGCGCCGCCCTGGGCTCCGGGGCCGTCGCCCTCCCCTTCTTCCGCAGCGCCGGAGGCAGTCCCTTCGCCCGGAGCATCATCTGGCAGGAGACCAACGCCCTGCTCTACGAGGGGGATGAACGAAAAGACTCGCGGCGGGGCGGCGGGGGCTCTTTTTCCGGCGGGACCCTCTCCGACCGGGTCATCATCGAAGCCCTGGGGGATCCCTCCCTGCGGCCCGTCATTCCCCGGGAACTGGCGGCGAATTTCGCCGCCCGGCTGCGGCGGGAACTGCCCGGCTGGGCCCCGGAGGATTCCCGTTCCCTGGCCGAATGGGTCAAGGAGCGGATCGCCATCCCCGCCGATGAATGGGAGGCCCTGCTCAGGGCCCTCCCCTCCCCCCTGACAGAAGAACTGCGGGGAGACCCCGGCCTGGGGGGAAAGCTCCGCTCCCTTAAGCGGCAAGGCGCCGGCATCGAATCCATCGTACACAAAGAATGGGAGGAAGACTGGCTGGCCCAGGAAGAGTCCCGGCGGGGCCAACTGCTCTGCCAGTGGCTCCGCTTCCAGGGCCCCCTGGCCCCCGGCCGGATCGGCGAAGTCTTTGGCTGGGGGGCGGCGGAAACCGGGGAGCTGATAGAGGCCCTGGCCCGGGAGGAGGCCCCCGGGGCCCCGG
>JAITRV010000046.1 GCA_031288215.1 Spirochaetaceae bacterium
CGGAGCGCGGCCGCCACGACAGCCGTATCCGGCAGATGGACCAAGCCTCCACGCGCAAAAGCAGGCCGGGGGATACTCCGGCCTGTTGTACCCGACGCCCCCGGATTGACTATTTTTCCCTTTTTTTCTATATTTAACTATATATTAAACCATCGAAATGGGGGTTATTGAATGAGAATAGCGATTAACGGTTTTGGTCGTATCGGCCGCCTCGTGTTCCAAGCTCTGGTCGGTCAGGGTTTACTCGGAAAAGACAAAATTGATGTGGTTGCGGTAGTGGATATTTCCACCGATGCGTCTTATTTTGCCTATCAGCTTAAATATGATTCCACCCAGGGACAGATGAAGGCAACTATCGGTACCAAGGGAGAGGATATTCTGGTGGTTAACGGGCATGAAATCAAATGCCTGTCCGGCAAGGGCCTTACCCCGGCACAGCTTCCCTGGAAGGATCTCAAGATAGATTATGTCATCGAGTCTACCGGGCTTTATACTAATGAAAAGGCCTATGGACACATTGAAGCGGGGGCCCGGAAGGTGATCATCTCTGCCCCGGGGAAATCCGCCGATCCCGAAAAGCCCCTTAAGACCATCGTCATCGGGGTCAACGAAGGGGAGTACGATCCTTCCAAACACCACGTCATTTCCAATGCCAGCTGCACCACCAACTGTCTCGCCCCGGTGGTCCACGTCATCCTCAAAGAAGGCTTCGGCATTGAGACCGGCCTCATGACCACCATTCACGCCTATACCGCGACCCAGAAGACCGTGGACGGCGTTTCCGCCAAGGACTGGCGGGGCGGCAGGGCGGCGGCGATCAATATCATCCCCTCCACTACCGGCGCTGCCAAGGCCGTCGGAGAGGTTCTCCCCAAGACGAAGGGAAAACTCACCGGCATGTCCTTCCGGATTCCGACGCCCACGGGTTCCGTGGTGGACCTGACCTTCCGAACGGAAAAGGATACGTCCATCGAGGAAATCAACGCCGCCCTCAAGAAGGCTTCCGAATCCTATCTCAAGGGGATCCTCGCCTATTGCGATGAGGAAATTGTCTCGACGGACATCATCCACAACGCCCATTCCTCAATCTACGATAGCCTGGCAACCCTCCAGAACAATCTGCCCGGGGAAAAGCGCTTCTTCAAAGTCGTTTCCTGGTATGACAATGAATGGGGCTATTCCAACCGGGTTGTGGACGTGCTCAAGTACATTGACGGGAAGAAGTAAGAGCCGGTTTTTTTAGGGAAATTGGTTTTGGTGTGCGAAAAGCTCCGTTCTTCCGGATCGGGGCTTTTTTTCTATAAAATGAGTGGTATAGTTGAAAATATCGGAGGTTTAGAATGATAAAAACCGTAAAGGACGTGGACCTGAAGGGAAAACGGATCATCATGCGGGTGGATTTTAACGTCCCCATGAAAGATGGGGTGGTGCAGGACGATACCCGTATTATTGCGGCGATTCCCACAATTAAATACATCCTGGATCAAGGGATTAAGACCCTGACCCTGATGAGCCACCTGGGGGATCCCGCCAAGGATACGGAAAGCGCCCGGGAAAAGGCCCTGAAGGCCGGTAAGCCCTTTGATGAGGCGGCCTATATCAAGGGCAAACACCGGATGGCGGTGGTGGCGGCCTATCTGGAGCAGAAACTCGGCCGGCCGGTGATCTTCGCCGGGGAAGACTCGGACTACGGGAAAAAGGCTTTCATCGACTCCCAGAAGGACGGGACGGTAATCATGCTGGAAAATACCCGCTTCCACAAGGAGGAGACCGCCAAGGACGGGGCGGAACGGGATAAACTGGCCCGGGAACTGGCCTCTTATGGGGACGTCTTCGTGAACGACGCCTTCGGTACCGCCCACCGGGATCACGCATCCACCGCCTCCATCGCCAAGTTCGTCCCGGTCTCCGTGGCGGGCTTCCTCATGGAGAAGGAGGTGAATTACCTGGAGCCCATCGTCACCAATCCCCAGAAGCCCCTGGCAGCCATCATCGGCGGGGCCAAGGTCTCCTCCAAGATCGCGGTGCTGGAAAGCCTTCTGAAAAACGCTTCCTCCCTGGTGATCGGCGGGGCCATGGCCTATACCTTCCTCAAAGCCCAGGGCATCAAGACCGGGAAATCCCTGGTGGAAGACGATCAGATCGATACCGCCAAGCGGATCCTGGAGGCGGCCCAAAAAGCGAGGGTGGAATTGATCCTTCCCCTGGACCACGTGGGGGCCGCTTCCTTTGATGCGGCGGCCGCGCCGGTAGCGGTGGACGGCCTCAACCTTCCCGACGACCTCTTGGGCATGGACGTGGGGCCCAAGACCCTGGCCCGGTATAAAGAGGCCATCGCCAAGGCGAAAACCATCGTCTGGAACGGCCCCGTGGGGGTCTTTGAGTTTGACCGTTTTGCCAAGGGCACCGAAGAAGTGGCCCGGCTCGTGGCGGAGGCTACCGGCAGGGGGGCCATCACCGTGGTCGGGGGCGGTGATTCCGTGGCGGCGGTGAACAAATTCGGCCTCGCATCCAAGATGAGCCACGTCTCCACCGGCGGCGGCGCCTCCTTGGAACTGCTTGAGGGCAAAAAATTACCGGGTATCGAAGTAACCAGAGGATAAGGAGCGTATATGCGTCATTACTATATTGCGGGAAACTGGAAAATGCATAAGAGTCGGTCAGAGGCGGCTGAATTGGCCCGGGCCCTGGTCTCCCAGCTTAAGGACGGGAAGCATAAGTACCTGGCGGCCCCGAGCTTTACCAGCCTTGAAACGGTGGGGGCCATCCTGAAGGGAACCAACATCCTCCTGGGGGCCCAGAACATGGCCGCCGAGGAACAGGGGGCCCATACCGGAGAGGTCTCGGTGTTGCAGCTCAAGGACCTGGGGGTTCAGGCGGTGATCCTGGGCCACAGCGAGCGGCGGCATACTTATAAAGAAGACGATGCCCTGATCAACCGGAAGGTCCGGCTGGCCCTGCAGCACGGTCTGGAGGTGATCCTCTGTGTGGGAGAACTCCTGGAAGAGCGGGAGGCCGGCAAAGCCGAAGCGGTCTGCGAAGCCCAGACCGTCAAGGGCCTGGAGGGGGTAGCCAAGGAAAGCCTGGCCCGCATCACCATCGCCTATGAACCCGTATGGGCCATCGGCACCGGTAAGACCGCCACTCCCGAGGACGCCGACGCCATTCACGCCCACATCCGCCGGGTGGTGGGACGGCTCTATGGGGCCGATGCCGCGGCAGCGCTCATCATCCAGTACGGCGGTTCCGTAAAGCCCGATAATGCGGCCCAGCTTATGGCCAAGGAAAATATCGACGGCGCCCTGGTGGGCGGCGCGGCCCTCAAGGCCGATACCTTTGTACCCATCGCCAAATTCGGCTGAATTTTGCGCCTTCCTTCCCCCGGAAGGGGGAAGGAATATCTGAGGGAGATTCCTCTATCTTCGAGCCCTCGGGGACTTCTACGTCCCGGAAGAAGATATCAATATCTTCGAGGCTTGCTCTTGTAAAAAACACTTAAAAACGGTAATATAAGAGAGTAGCTACCATAGGTAGAGATGGGGGTAGGGCAAGATATGATACGGACATTTACGGTCTTTACGGAAAATATCGATGATCCTGATATGGCGGCGGCGGAGATTCGGGATCAGATCCAAAAAGGGCCGGGATTCCTGAAGAATACGGTGGGGATTATTGCCTGTCACTACGAATTCGTCCTTTCCGGGGCGGCTCAGGCGGTATGTTCCGGATTGCCCTTTGAGGTTGTCGGGACTATTTCGTCAGTACAGGCGATCAATGAGGCCCAGGGGACCCTGCTCCTGACCATCCTGGTGCTGACCAGTGACGAGGTGGACTTCAAGACCGTCTGTACCGATTCCCTCAAGGAGGATCCGGAAAGGGTGATTGCTGAAGCCTATACCAGGACTGCCGGGGGAGAGCCGCCCGCCCTCATCTTTGC
>JAITRV010000054.1 GCA_031288215.1 Spirochaetaceae bacterium
TCGTACTTTTCGTTGTTCACCCCCATCACAAAGGTGGGGATCTTCTTCTCCTTCCCCTTGGCCGGGGCGGAGATGATGACCTTCTTGGCCCCCGCTTCCAGGTGCCCAAAGGCCTTGTCGTCGGTAAAGAGCCCGGTGGATTCGATCACGTACTCCACCCCCAGCTTGCCCCAGGGGAGGTTCTTCAGCTCTTTTTCCGCCATGACGCACTGGACCTCGTGGCCGTTCACTACCAAAATGTCGTCTTCCGCGGCGCCGGCGCTCTTTTTGGTCTCGATCTTGGCCTGGAGTTTGCCCTGGGTCGAGTCGTATTTAAGCTGATAGGCAAAATATTTGGCATCAGTGGAAATATCGGTAACCGCCACCACGTCGATCTTGTCCTTGCCCAGCAGGTTCTGCCCAACTATGGACTGAAATACCAGGCGGCCAATGCGGCCAAATCCGTTAATCGCAACTTTCATAGAAACCCCCATAATCGATAATTTTATACATATATTATAGTGAAGGGCGGCGTTTGCGTCAACGTAGGGTATTCCACGGAATTGGCCCTGCGGGAGTCGTTACAGGCTTTCAACTACATCCCGGGACAGACCTGTGGCAGCCTGCCGCGCTTCTGCAAGCGCAACAGGCTGCTAAGATCCTATCCCGCGGACCGGTTGACCCATTCAATGGCAAGCTGTTTCAGTTCCTGGGCGGTGTTGCAGCGCAGTTTATCCTTGATATGTTCCTTGTGGGTATCGATGGTTTTGGCGCTGAGCTTGAGTTTTGCGGCGATCTCCACCGTGCCAAGCCCCTTTCCCAGGAGATTGAAAACCTGGAACTGCCGGTCGGAGAGGGTTTCCACCGGAACCGGCCGCTCCCCGCCGGTCTCCAGATACCCGGCCAGCCGTTCCCGCTGGGCTTCGCTAAAGTAGATCTTCCCCGCCAGGACCGTTTCGCTGGCCTCTATCACCTTGTTCCCCGCCTCGGTCTTCATGATATAGCCCCGGCCCCCGGCTTTAAGCACCCGCTCCGCATAGTAGCGCTCGTCGTGCATGGAAAGCACCAGTACGGCGATCTTTGGAAAGCGGCGGCGCATCTCCTTGAGCAGGTCCAGGCCGTCCTCGTTCCCCAGGTTTAGATCGAGGATGGCAAGATCCGGCTCCCCTTCCGCGGCAAGCTTCAGGGCTTCTTTCGAATCTTTCGCTTCCCCCACCACGTTGTAATCCTCCCGGCTGTTGATAAGGGAGCACAGGCCCTTGCTAAAGAGGGGGTGGTCCTCGATGATCATTATTTTTTTTACCACGGCCATGGCCTTAGTATACTTTGCCCGGAATCCCTTAACCATAGTATAATTTCCCTATGCGCGGTCCGGCGGCGTAGATACGATGCGTATAGCCATGTTTCTTAATAACCTGGACGGGGAGTACCAGCTTTCCGTGTACCGGGGGGTCCGGGAGGAAGCCCGGGAATTAGGCATCGGCCTTCTCTGCGTCCAGTGCGGGGGGCCGGACGGCAGCGATAAATCCGGCGCCTTTCCCGCTCCCCGCCTTATTGCCGCGGACGGCATCCTGCTCCTCTCCACGGTGTTCGATGATATTGACGGGATTCCCATCCCCCGGGGAGCCCCCCTTCCCATGGTTTCCATCGGGGTGCTGCTCCCCGGCTGTCCTTCTATTGTGGTGAAAAACCGGGAATCCATGGAACTGCTCATGGAGCACCTTATCATGGTCCACGGGTACCGGGACTTTATCTACATAGGGGGTCCGGCGGGGCACCAGGATAACCTTACCAGGGAAGATGTGTTCCGTAAGGCCATAAACGGGGGCCGGGGGAGCTTCCCCGGACTCCGGGGCAGGGTATACAGCGGCATATTCAACGATCTGTCGGGCACGGAGATCATCAGAAACCATATCGCCCTTCACCCCGAAGCCCCGGATTGTATTGTGGCCGCCAGCGATAATATCGCCGTGGGGGTCCAGGAACTGCTCCAGAGCCTCCCGGACAGCCGCTGGCGGAATTGCCCGGTCACGGGCTTTGACGATATCAGCCTGGCCCGGCTGGTAAAGCCCCCCCTTACCACGGTACGGCAGCCCCTGGCGGAACAGGGCCGCATGGCCCTGCGGACTATCCGGGATCTGGTCCTGGGAAAACCGGCGGCCCCGGTGGCCTATGTGGAATCCACGCTGGCGCTTCGTTCTTCCTGCGGATGCCCCGAAGGGCCGGAGCTTTTGACCGCGGCCCCGCCCCGCCGGGGGGCTTCCCCCTACGATATTGTCAAATCGGAACTGTACTCCATCAGCGTGAATAACCTGGGGCATAATCTGGCCCTTGTCGGTTCCCTGCCCGCCATGATCCCCGGGCTGGAGGCTTTTTTAACCCGCCTGCATGTGGCCCGTTTCTACTTTGTCCTTTATGGGGAACCCTTGAAAGACAGGGAACCCCTAAAAACGCCCGCCGGCAGGGGCCTTTTGATGTTTGAGCGTTCGGGCGGCGGGGACCGGTCCTACGCGGAGACTCCCCCGGCCCTGGTCATCGGTTCTTTTTTCAGGGGCCTCAAGACCGCGGGGGAATTCCAGGATCTCTGCCTGTTTCATCTCCGCTCCGGCGAGGAGTACCTGGGTTTTGTGGTGTACCAGGCCCCCGATCAGGTCTACCCCCACATATCCAGCGGCGTTGTTTTTATCGCCAACGCGGTACGCCGCCTCCGTTCCATGGAAGACGAGAAAGAACGGGCCCGGAAACTTGAACAGGAAGTAGCCTACCGTACCAGGGACCTCCTGGAACTCAACCGCGAACTCCAGAAGGAGGCGGAACGGCGTATCGCCGTGGAGGCGGAGGTTCTGCGGATCAGCGATCTGGAGAGGCGGCGTTTCAGCGCGGACCTTCACGACGACATCTGCCAGCGCCTGGCGGGGATCTCCATGTTCTGCAAGAGTCTTATCGGCCAGGGCGCGCCGGCGGTCTTTTTGCCGGAGCTTTCGGAGCTTATTGATGAGACCCTGGTCCGCACCCGCCGCTATGCCCACGATTCTTTCCCCATGGATCTGGATGCCTTTGGCCTGCGGGAGGCCATCGCCGGGCTCTGCGACAGCATCGGCCGGGAGGGTGGTATCCCCTGCACCTTCTCCTGGGGGGCGCCGGAAAAACTTCCCCTGAACCGTAACCAGGAACTCAACATCTACCGGATCATCCAGGAGGCCCTGCAGAACGTGCTGAAACATTCCGGGGCGGCCCTGGCCCAGGTGGAACTCAACGGGGAGGCAGAATCCCTGCGGCTTCGGATCAAGGATAACGGCAGGGGCATGACCAGGAAAGGCCGGAAAGGCTGGGGACAGCGTTCCCTGGGCCTGCGCTCCATGGAGTACCGGGCCCATCAGTTGGGGGCGGAGTACCGCCTGAGTTCCCGCAGAGGCTCCACCGTGGTGGAGCTTGTCATTCCCCTGGGAAACCCGCCGGCAAATCCCCCAGGCCCCGGGGGTCAGCTTAGGGAAAACCCCTGATACCTCCTATCCCCAAGCTGTAATAAAATGGCGTATGGCTTTTGCCTTAGGGCGGCCAAATCACTTACGATATGGAGGAACAACCATGAGAAAAGCGTTTATGACAGTACTGCTTTTTTGCTTTGCTTTTTCGTTCTTCGCGGGCTGTAAAAAGCAAGCCGCGGAACAGGAAACCGGCAGCGACCCTAATTACCCGATAGAGATTTCGGTATTCACCCAGGCCCAGCGCCAGCAGCCGCCGGCGGACAACAAGTTCTACCGGCTCCTCAAGGAAAAATTCAACGTCACGATTAAATGGGACATCCTGGTGGGGGACAGGAATCAGAAACGGGGCATCATGATCGCCTCCGGCGACTACCCCGATATGATCGAGATCAACGAGACCGCCTTTATCGACGCCGGGGCCCTTATCCCCCTGGAGGACCTGATCGAAAAAGAGGCCCCCAATGTGGCCCGCCACTACAAGGACGGCGGGGCCTGGGA
>JAITRV010000148.1 GCA_031288215.1 Spirochaetaceae bacterium
GGAAACACCACGGAAACCGGGGGCAGCCACGGCGTTTTTAATCTGCCGGCGGATTTGGAGCCGGGGCAGTACACCCTGCGCTACAAGCGGGGGGACACGGTTAAGACCATCGGCTTCCAGGTGGCGAATTTTGAACGGCTCAGGATGGAAGCTTCCCTGAAATTCCCCGATGTTACCTCGTATGTGGAGGAAAAAATTTCCGGGCGGTTTTCCGCCTCCTATCTGGCCGGGGGAGTCCTGGCCGGGGCCCCCTATTCCTACTACTGGACCAGGGAAGCGGCGGCCTTTAACCCCGGCGGCCCCTGGCAGTTCTGGCATACCGGTCCGCAGCTTGGCGGGGGCCGGTACTACGCCGACCGGGGGGAGGGGGTCCTGGGGCCGGACGGTAGTGTTGATATATCGACCCTGCCCCCGGCGGACGGCATCGAGGGGGCCCTGTACCGTTACCGCCTGGAAGTTTCGGCCCAGGACCCGGCCCGGCAGGAAATTTCCAGCCGGGGGGTGGTGATGGTCCACCCCGCATCCTTCTACATCGCCTCCCGCCTGGATTCCGGTTCCGCCAAGGCGGCCTTTTCCGGCGGAGTCCCCGCGGGGGACAGCGCTTCCCGGCCTTCCGCGTGGTTCCTCAGCGCAGGTTCGCCGGCCAGCCTCAGTTGGGCCCTGGTTTCCCCGGAGGGGCTCCCCTATACCGGCCCCCTGGACGGGTCCCTGGATGTTCAGCTTGTCCGCTACGAGTGGAAACAGGCCCGCCAGGCGGGAATCGGCGGTCAGGTAAACCTGCTCTGGGAACGGGTGGAGGAGCTTGTTGAGGAACGGACCGTTGATCTCACCGGGCTTTCCGCTTCCAGGGGTGGGTACACAGGGTCCTTGTCTTTTACCCCGGAAAAAAGCGGCCAGTGGGAAATCCGCCTGCGGGGCAGGGATCAGCGGGACAGGCCGGCGGCAACCCGGCTGGGCTTTTACGTCAGCGGCGCGGGCTGGGTACGCTGGGGTTCCGGAGACGTGGACAGCATCAGCCTGGACACCGACAGATCCCTTTACGCCCCGGGGGAGACCGCCCGGCTCATGGTCCGTTCCCCCCTTCCCAGGGGGAAGTACCTGCTCACCATTGAGCGGGAGGGTATCTTTTCGGAGAAGATCATCGAACTGGATGGTTCCGCCCGGACCATCGATATTCCTATTGAAGAATCCTATGTCCCCATCATGTATGTGGTTCTCTCATCCTATACAACCCGCTCCGGGCCGCCGGAAAACAGTTACTACAAGCCCGATCTGGACAAGCCCAAGGGAATCTTCGGTCTGGCCCGGCTTTCGGTGGACAACGAAAGCCGCCATTACCAGGTGGAGATCGATCCTTCCAAGAGGGCCTACGGCCCCGGAGAGGAGGCGGAAGTCCGGGTAAAGGTCAGTCTTGGGGGGAAACCGGCGGCGGGGGTGGAACTGAGCTTCATGGCTGTGGACCGGGGGGTGGTGGACCTTATCGACTACCATGTTCCCGACCCCCTGGCCTATTTTTACGATCCCAGGAATTTCCCCCTGGGGGTCCGGGGGGCGGACAGCCGTTCCCTGCTCATCGATCCGGTCACCTACAGCCTCCGGGACCTGCAGGGCGGGGATGATGAGGATAATTCTAAACTGGATACCCGGAAGGATTTCCGGCCCACCGCCATATTCGAACCCTTCCTGGTAACCGGTAATAACGGGACCGTTGTCGTCAAATTCCCCCTGCCCGATTCCCTGACCACCTACCGCTGTACGGCGCTGGCCGTGGGGCGGGAGGAATTCGGCATTGCCGAGCAGGACCTCCGGGTCAGCGCCCCCCTTACCGCCACGGCGGCCCTCCCCCGGAAGCTGCGCTGGCGGGATACCGGCACGGTGTCCCTGGTTCTTACCAACCTGGAAAAGGAGGAAGTAGAGGCCCAGGTCTCCCTGAGCATCGAGGCCGCTTCCGGGACCCCGGCGATCCTGGAGATTGACGGGGATGCGGAGAAAAAAATGTCCCTAGCCCCGGGGGCATCCCGGGAAGTCCCCTTCCTTGTCGCGGCGGTGGGCGCGGGGGAGGCCCGGCTGGTCTTTACCCTGCGCTCCCCGGCGGTGAACGAGCGGATCGTCAAATCCCTTACCGTGGACCGGCCCATCCTCTACGAAACGGTCAGTACCATCGGCAGCCTGGGGCCCGGCAAGCCCTTTGTCGAAGAGGGGGTGCTTATCCCCTCGGCAACGCCGGAGGGAACCGGGGTCCTTTCCCTTTCCCTCTCGGCCTCCCGGCTGGCGGGTTTGAAAGAGGCCCTGGGTTATCTTCTGGACTACCCCTACGGCTGTCTTGAACAGCGGAGCGCCCGGCTCCTCCCCCTGATCGCCTTTGGGGAACACCTGGGGTCCTTCGATCTTGAAAGCCCCGTGAAGGATCCCCGAAAGACGGTTGAAGACGAAATAGCCTTTATCGCCAAGAGCCAACTCCCCGACGGTTCCTTCCCCTATTGGCCCGGCTCCTCCTATGGCAATTTGTTTGTCACCCTGCGGATGGCCCATACTGCGGCCCTGGCAAAGGCCAAGGGTTACCCGATACCCTCCGGCCTTAACATACCGGCCATGCTTTTTTATATAAGTTCTTCGAGGGAGGCCAAGACCGCCCTTGAGAATGACCCCTTCCTCAAGGGCTACTCCCTGTGGGTCAGGGTCATGCACGGGGAAAAGATAGGGACTGAGATCAGCGGTTTCCTGCGCCGGGGAGATGAGTTAGGGATCGCGGGTTACAGTTTCGCGGGGCTGGCGGCCCTGGAACTGGGCATGAAGGACCTGGCCGCCGGCGCCCAGGGCAGAATCAAACAGTTTATCCGCCCCGGAACCCGCAGCCTGGACCTAAGCGATACCTACGAGCGGGGGGGTAATTTCTGGGGCGCCGATGTGGACCGCTATGCCCTTGCCCTGATGCTCTACCACGCCCTAAGCCCCGGGGACGACATGACAAGCCGGCTCAGCGCCGCCCTCCTGGAACGGCAGCGCCGGGGGATCTGGTCCAATACGGCCTCCACCTATTGGGCGGTCCTGGCCTTTGGCCGGATCGCCGATGCGGAAAGCGCGGGGGCCACAGCCATGAAGGTCTGGGCGGCTCTGGGGGGCGCTCACCTTTTGAGCGGGGAATTCAGCTCCTACGCCGCGCCCCCCTTATCCCAAAGCTGGGCCTTCTCCGCGTCACCCCTGGCGGATCTTGGCCGGGACGCCACGCTTCCCCTGCGGATAGAACGGGACAGTTCGGGGCGGCTCTTTTACAGCGCCAGCCTGCGCTACGGCCTTCCCGCGGAAATTGCCGGCCAGCGGGATGAGGGCCTGGGGGTTTTCATGGAAACCTTTGATACCGGCGGAAACCCGGTAA
>JAITRV010000150.1 GCA_031288215.1 Spirochaetaceae bacterium
GGACGGCCGGAAGATGAGCAAGAGTTACGGCAACACCATCCCCCTCTTTGCCCCGGAAAAGGAACTGCGGAAGCTCATCATGCGGATCGTGACCAATTCCCAGGGGGTGGAAGAACCCAAGGACCCGGAAAGCTCCCAGATTTACCTGCTCTACAAGCTCTTTGCCGCGCCGGAGGAGCAACGCTCCCTGGCGGACCGGTACCGGGCGGGGGGCATGGGCTGGGGGGAGGCCAAGGAGGCCCTCTTCCAGGCGGCCAACCGGGAACTCGCCCCCCTCAGACAGCGTTTTGAGGAGATCCTCTCCGACCCCGCGGGTCTCGACGCCATCCTGGCCCGGGGTGCGGAGAAGGCCCGGCCCATCGCCGCCCAAACCGTGGCCCGGCTCCGCAAGGCCGCGGGGATAAGCTCCGGCTGATCCCCCCGGCACGGGCCGGCATGGGGGGATCTGCCGGGGGGTCCTGGCGGCTGGGAACACACGGGTCCCCCCACGGGTCCCTCCCATGTGTTCCCACCGCCACCCCCCTTCGCCTTTTTCTCCGCCCCCATGCCGGCTCGTGCCGGGGCGGGTTTAGCCGGGGGTATCCCTCCTTTTACTGAGTGCAGCCTGGTCCATGTGCCGGGTGAGGATGCGGGGACGGGCTGAGATGAGGGCGCTATGGGGATTAAGAAGCCGGGACGGGCGGGCATGGTCACAAAGCTGCCCTCCATAATTCTAGTATACCACATTGCGGTCTTGGGTACACCTTTACCGCTTCGCCGGTTTCGGCCCGTGCCGGGGCGGGTTGAGCCGGGGGCATCCCCGGCCAGTCCCCGGGGGGTCTCAGATGTAGAGGAAGCGCTTTATCTTCTTTTGGGCGTTTTTCTCGAACGCTTCCTTCCTTAACGAAAAGTCGGAAATCTTCTTGTATCCCGCCAGGCCGCGGTTCACCCGTTCTATCTCTTTCTTCACGAGGCCGTAGACAAAGGCGTCATTCAGTTCCTGCCCGGGGTAGTCCTCCGCCAGGGCCTCCATGTCGGGGACCGCCACGGCGACGATCTGTTCCCCCCCGGAATCGGCGGACTCCCTGCGGCCCAGGACCAGGATCTCGGCGATAACCCGGGACCCCTCAAACTGGGCTTCGATCTCCTCGGGGTAGATGTTTTTGCCCCCGGAGCTGACGATGAGGTTCTTCTTGCGGCCGCTGATGAAGATAAAGCCCCGGCTGTCCCGGTACCCCAGGTCTCCGGTCTTGAGGTAGCCGTCTTCGGTGAACACCTCCCGGGTGGCTTCGGGGTTCTCGTAGTACCCCAGCATCAGGGAGGGGGATTTGACGGCGATCTCGCCGATTCCCTCTTCGTTGGGATCGAGGATCTTCACGTCGGTATACTTGACCGCCAGCCCCACGGAGACGTTGTTCTTGTGCCAGGGGGTATTCACGCTGATCAGGGGGCTGTTCTCGCTCATCCCGTAGCCGTGAACCACGCAGAACCCCAGGGATTCGAAGAAGTCCGCGGTCTTGGGGTTCAGGGGCCCGCCGCCGCCCACCATCATCCGCACCGAATCCAGGCGGGTCTTCCGGCGGATTCCCCGGAGGACCACCCGGCCGAATCCGGGCATCCCGCGCTTGGAGAGGAAGAGGGCTATCCCCCGGAGGCAGTTCAAGACCCCCCGGACGATGCCGGGGAGCTTCATAAAGCCCTGTTCTATGGCGATCTTTACCTTGTCGTAGAGGAGGGGCACCGAGATGAGGAAGGTGCCCCCGGCATCCTCGATATCGTCGATCACCACCTTTCCCACCAGTTTTTCCACGATGATGGTGCCGGCCCCCACGGTCATGGGGGCGATAAAGGAACAGGTGGTGGGATAGGTATGGTGCAGGGGAAGGACATTGATAAACACGTCCCATTCATAGGCCCGCAGGGAGCGGATCGCCGCATTGGTATTGGCGATGATCCCCTTGTGGTGCAGGGTAACCCCCTTGGCAAAGCCCGTGGTCCCCGAGGTAAACACGATGGACGCCGGGTCGTGCTCGGCGACGGCCTCCGCCTCCGGCAGAACCTGTGCCCCGGCATCGGCGCCGAAGGAACCGTAGGTATGCGGCCCCTCCCCGCAGAGACAGACCCGGGCCGCAAAGGCAATGCCCTGGGCGGCGCAGGAGGCGGCGAATTCCTCCTTCCGTTCGGAATAAAAAAAGGCCTTGGCCCCGGTGATCTTGATGATATTAAGACATTCCTTCTCGGAAATCAGAAAGTCGATGGGAACGATGACGCAGCCCGCGAGAAGCGACCCCATCCAGGCGGCCATCCATTCCGGCCGGTTCTCCGCCCAGAGGGCAACCCGGTCCCCCTTTTTGAGCCCCGCGGCCAGGAGCCCCCGGCCTACCCGGCGGGCCTCTTCGGCAAAGCGGGTAAAGGTCCAGGTGGTAAACTCCCGTTGTTTCCCCGATCGGTAGTAAATCGCGACACGATCCGGATATTTTGCCTCGATGCCCTTTACCCAGGCGATAAAATTGGGGTAGGGTTCATCGGGCCAATCAGCAATATAGTCCTTAAATTCCAACATAGGATTATTATAAACGGATTTGGAGTTTTTGTCGAGATAGGGCATCGGCGTTTGCAGGGCTCCCGCACTTACTCAAAAACAAGGAAGAAAAACCGGACCTATGGTCCGCCGTCGTACCGAAAAGGGTGCCAGGCACCAAAAAGAACCACGGACACACACGGACCTTCACGTCGGACCTATGGTCCGCTGTTGTTTGAAATTCATGCGTTGGTTCGTGCGGGAGGACCATAGTAAACACGGATGCCCTGGAAGGGGCTTCTTTTGCGAGCCCTCTTGTCCAAAGTTCCTCAAGCCCCTTATACTTTATGCAAGAAGTATGTCCATGCAGCAGCGTCCATCCATGACCCTTGACGAAAAACTTTCTTTATCCGTTAAAGCTATTGAACTGGAAAAACAGGGGAAACCGGAAGAAGCCGAAAGAATACGACAGCAAATACCAATGCCGCCCTATCCGGCGAAATTTGCCAAGGAACATCCCGGTCCCGATTTCCTTATAAAATATGGCTGGAATTTGACAGAAGCGGAAGCGGAATATGGATCTGGCCGGCTTACTCAATGAAGTCCTTCATGCGGTTGTCGCTATTGACTTTGGCCGAAAAGGTCTTGCCACGGACGGCAAAGCCGGTTCCCGTGCTCACTGATCCTTGGGAGCGGCGGGCTTGATGGCGGGGTCCTCCGGGGCGTTCCGGGAGAAGGTGTAGGCCCGCCGGGCCGCGTCTTCCGGCATGGTGGCAAAGGCGCAGTAGTCCCGCATCTCAATGGCGTCCACCATGCGGCCCGGTACGCCTCCGGCACGCATCAGGAGCCGGGCCACATCCCCCGCGGATGCCCC
>JAITRV010000279.1 GCA_031288215.1 Spirochaetaceae bacterium
CGGCCGGTATCATATCAGGAACGAGGCGCACGCCGAACAGGCGGCGAATGTGCCCTGATCCGGGGCCGCATACTTTATCTTTCCTCCCGGCTCTGCTATGATAGGCCCATGCGGATAAAAACAGCGCTGGGCGTCAGCCTCTTGCTCTTCGTCGCCGCCTTCCTCTCCGGAGAGCCCCCCGTCCGGCTCGCCGCCATCCCGGAAACCCCCCGGCCCGGAGAACCGGTAACCCTGGGACTGGCGGCCGTCCCGACCGGCCCCTTCCGGGCGGTGCTCCTTGACCGGCGGGGGCAGCGCCTCAGCGCGGCGGCCTTCTTCGACCTCGGCGCCGCCGCCGCCGACGGGCAGGCGGTTCAGGCGGCGATCCTGGCAATCCCCTCCACCGCCGGTTCCGGCCCCGCCCGGATTCTGGCGGAACGCAACGGGAACAGGATCGCCGAAGTCCCCATAACCATCGCCGGGCGGGACTTTGCCTCCGAGGAGATCCCCCTGGATCAGGGGAATACCGCCCTGCGCACCCAGCCGGACCCCCAAAAGACCGCGGAATCCGCGCGCCTGTGGGCGATCATCTCCCGGACCGGCACGGAGATCCTTGCCCCGGCGGCCTTCGTGTCCCCGGTCGCCTCCAACCGGCGGACCAGCTTCTTCGGGGATCGCCGGATTTACCGCTATGCCAACGGTTCCGCCGAAACCGCCATCCATGCGGGGGTCGATTTCGGCGTCCCCCGGGGTACGGCGGTCCGCGCCTGCGCCCCGGGCCGGGTAGTCCTGGCCGGGCAGCGAATCGTCACGGGAAACTCGGTAATCATCGAGCACCTTCCCGGGGTGTATTCCCTGTACTACCACCTGGACTCCGTCGAGGTCCGGGAGGGGGCTCTGGTAGACGCCGGGACCCTCCTGGGGGCCTCGGGTTCCACGGGGCTCTCCACGGGCCCCCATCTCCACTGGGAAATCCGGGTCGCTGGGGAAAACGCCGATCCCGACGCCTTTACGGCCCGGGCGGTGCTTGACAAAGCGGCCATTCTGGGTAAACTGGATAATTAACCTTCCCCGAGGGGAACCGGGCGGCCGGCCCGAGATTCGGCCTATTTTGACCGTTGAGGAAAGCGAGGTGATGTAATTGGCGCATATCATCGTTGATGATAATGAGATGTTGGAAAAGGCAATTAAAAGGTTCAAGCGGATGGTCGAAAAAGAAGGCATTATCAGGGAATACAAGAAGCGGGAATACTTTGAAAAACCCTCCACCATCTTGAACCGGAAGAAAAAAGCGATTCAGCGGAAATTGCTTAAAAAATCCCGCAAGGGCCGCGCCGATTATTAGCGGGGCCCCTCCGCCGGCAAAGCCGCCCGGTAAGGGCGCCTGTCCAATGAAGCGGGGGGGGCTGTTTTCTGAGCCGTGGTCCTGAAACGGGCCTTCGGCCCCGGACGTTTCCGTGCCCCCCCCTGCGCTCCGGCCGGTGCCTGCAGGCAGGCGCGTCCTCCGCTACCCCCCACCCAAAACACTGACCGGCATACCCCCGACGGCAGGGGCCAGGCGTGGCAAACTCCCCCAGGGGGTTTTGCCCGGTAGGCCTTGGCGACGATCCCCGGCATGTGATAGGATAGCGCTATGCAGTATTACAGTACCCGAAGCCGGGGAGAGCCGGCGAATTTTGCCGTTGCGGCCTTGACGGGCCTTGCCCCGGACGGGGGGCTGTTTATTCCCGGGGAGTTGCCCCGGTACCGGGAAACGGTACGGCGTTCCCTGGGGACGATGGATTTCCATGAAACGGCCTTTGAAACCATCCGGCCCTATGTGTACCCCGAAATTCCCGACGCGGTCCTGGAAGAGCTGGTCCGTTCGGCCTATCCCTTCGGGGCCCCCCTGGTGGGCGTGGGGGACCGGCAGGTGCTGGAACTGTTCCACGGCCCCACCGCGGCCTTTAAGGATTTCGGCGCCCGGTTTATGGCCCGGGCCTTTTCCTACCTCCGCCGGGGTGAGGACAAGGACCTGCGGATCCTGGTGGCCACCTCCGGGGACACCGGCGGGGCGGTGGCCGACGGCTTTTACGGCATCCCGGGGATTTCGGTGACGGTCCTCTACCCCAAGGGCCGGGTCACCCCCCTCCAGGAACGGCAGATCGCGGGGCTGGGGGGAAATATCAGCGCCCTGGCGGTGGAAGGGAGCTTTGACGACTGCCAGCGCCTGGTCAAGGCGGCCTTCGCCGATGAGGCCGTGAAGAAGCGGCTGGTCCTCTCCTCCGCCAATTCGATCAACGTGGCCCGGCTCATCCCCCAGGCGGTCTACTATGCCGCCGCCGCGGGCAGGGCCTTTGCCGGCCGTATCGACGGCGCCGCGGCGGCCACCCCGGGAAGCACCGCCGCCCCCGGATCGGCGGCTGTGGGGAAGTTCCGCCTGGTTCCGGACCGGCCCGTCACCTTCTGCGTCCCCTCGGGGAATTTCGGGAACCTCACCGCGGGGCTCTACGCCATGAAGATGGGGGCCCCCATCGGCCTCTTTATCGCCGCCACCAATATCAACAGGACCGTCCCCGATTACCTGGCCGGCGGGATCTATGAGCCCCGGGCTTCCCAGGCCACCATCTCCAATGCCATGGACGTGGGCGCCCCCAGCAATTTCGAACGGATGGCCGCCCACTGGTCTCTGGAGGAACTGCGCCGGGTGATCCGGGGGGTCTGGGTTTCCGATGAGGATACCCGGAAGACCATCGCCGGTGTTCATCAGGACCGGGGGTATTTTCTGGATCCCCACGGGGCGGTGGGATGGAAGGCGGCGGACAGCCTGTGGGAGCAGCGGCTCCTGCCGGAGGGCCCCCTGGGGATTCTGGCGACCGCCCATCCCGCAAAGTTTGCGGAGACCGTCGAGCCCTTGACCGGCCCGGTACCGGTACCGGCGTCCCTGAGGGAGGCCATGGACCGGACCCCCCAGGCCGCGACCATTCCCGCGGATATTTCCGCGCTGCTGGAGTCTCTTTAGCCGGAGCTATTTGCCGGAGCTATTTGATCGAAGCGAAGCGTGTTTCATTGAGAAGGAGCGAGATGATGAAATCCTGTCCATGCGGTTCAGGCCGTTCATATGCCGAATGTTGCGAACCCTATATCACCCGGGCGGAGCATCCCCCCACCGCCGAAGCGCTGATGCGCAGCCGGTATTCCGCCTATGTGGAACACGCGGTGGATTATATCGTCGCGACCTGTTTGAAGCAGGGAAAACAGGATATCGATGAAAAAGCGACCCGGCAATGGAGCGAAAAATCCACCTGGCAGGGGCTCAGGATCCTTTCGGTTTCCAAGGGGCAGCGGGAGGATACCGAAGGAACCGTGGAGTTTGAAGCCCGGTACGAACAGGAGGGCCGGCAGGAGGTCCATCACGAAGAGGGCCGCTTTAAGAAACAGAACGGCCTGTGGTGGTACGAGGACGGGAAGGTAATTCCCCATACCGTGGTCCGATCCGCCCCCAAGGTGGGACGGAACGACCCCTGCCCCTGCGGCAGCGGGAGAAAATACAAGCACTGCTGCGGCAAAAGCGCTTAAGGGAAGGGCCGCTATGGGAAAAACCGCGGTTACCCCGGGTCCTTTCGTGATCCGGTTGTGCGTTCTCCTGGTTTTCCTTTGTTTTACCCTGACGCAATGCCGTTCAAGCCCTCCGGTCTTCGTCACGGATGAGCCGGAAGAGACCGGGGAGGAGGCTTCGGAAGCGGAGGACGGGACCGGCGAGACGGAACTCCTGGAACTGCCGCCCCTTTCGGAGGAACTGCCCGTATCTTCCCTGGGCGAAATTTGGGCCTATCTGATAAGCGGCCAGGAAGATACCTTAAAGGCCTCATACCCCCTCTCGGACATCGGTTACTTTGGGGCGGAAGTTGACGCCTACGGCCGGCTGACGGGGGTCCCCAACCGCCGGAAGATCGCCTTTTTTCCGGGCCGGGTACACCTGGTGGTCTGCTGTAACGGCCGCGCCCTGACCCATTTCTCCCTGGAACCGGGCAGCGCCGTCAGGACCCGCCTGATTGCCGATCTGCTGGAAGCGGCCCGGTCCTTTGACGGCCTGCAGATCGATTTTGAGAATGTCCCCGCCCGGGACGGCGCCGCCTTCCGGTCCTTTCTGGCGGAGCTTCGGCAGGGAATGGGGAATAAGCTGTTCACCATTGCCCTTCCCGCCCGGACCCGGACCCTGGCGGATGACGTGTATGACTACCGCCGCATCGCCCCCCTGGTGGACCGGATCCTGGTTATGGCCTATGACGAACACTGGTCGACCAGCGCCCCGGGTCCGATTGCCTCCCTGGAGTGGTGCCGGTCCGTCTCGACCTATTCCCTGGCCGTCATCGGCCCGGAAAAGCTCATCATGGGGCTTCCCTTCTACGGCCGGACCTGGGGCAGCGAAAATACCTTCCGGGCCTTCTTCCATTCGGGGATCGAACGGATAAAGCGGGAAAACAACGTGACCGAGGTCCGCCGGGAAAAGGGTATCCCTACCTTTACCTACCGGATTCCCGTTACCGTTACGGTTTACTATGAGGATGAGTATTCCCTTTCCACCCGGATTGAGATGTACCGATCCACAGGCGTCAGGGCAATCGGCTTTTGGTGCCTGGGCCAGGAAACGCCGGCAATCTGGAGCCTCCTCAGATTGACCCGGGAATAGGGATCGCCCCGGCGATTCCCCCCAAACCAGCCGGGCGATGGGGAACCTCCCCCTCGTTTTTTTGATCCGGGAGAAGGCGCTACAAATTCGCCGTCACTTCCGGATCTAAGGCCAAAATACCGGCGATTCTTTCGGCTGACAAGCCCTCTCTCTTGAGCTTCCGGGCAGCCTCAAGTTTTTCTTGATAGGCTTCCGCCCGCCCTTCTTCCAGCCCTTTTGTCCGGCCCTCTTCCAGTCCTGCTGTCCGGCCCTCTTCCAGCCCCGCTGTCCGCCCCTCTTCCAGCCCCGCTGTCCGCCCCTCTTCCAGCCCTGCTGTCCGCCCCTCTTCCAGCCCTTTTGTCCGGCCCTCTTCCAGCCCTTTCTGCCGGGCTTCTTCCCGGGCATATTTTTCTATGGCGCGAAGGTCCTTCCGCCGGATCTCCTTTTCTTCCGCTATCATCCGCCACCGTTCACTCAAACTCAGCTTTCTCAGGCTTCCGACCACTTTCGTCACTTCGGGATACTGCTCTACCAGCATGGTAAACTCCTCCTCTCGTTTGCACGTGAAAAACCGCGCCCACGGCCAGGCCGCACTCTGATCCGGCTCTTTCGGGACCTTGGGTAACTCTATCGTAATAATTTTTATCAAATTCGTAAAGCGTTTTCCGTTAAAATCGCTCCGAAATGTATACGTGTTTATATACGGGTCCGTTTTTTCCCCTGCCGGTCTGCCGGGGAAGAGAACATCCGGCGTTTCCCCCGCTTCCTCGGGAATGACGTGATCACAGATGATGACGCCGATAACCTGCTGAATCCTGCCGTAATCGTCCCCCCGCCGGAGCTGTTCCCAGAGCAGTTTCGAGAGGTAGTACAGGATCCGTTTCCGCAGATCGGCGTGCGTACAGATCTGTACCTCCACATTGATGATTTTACCGGACTTAGTAAGGACCTTGACATCCAGGATGCCCTGCTTGTCTTTCCTGAAAAGCCGTCTGAGAAAGGGGTCGACGATGGTAAGGCGGTCGTATTCCGCTTCGGGCAGGTTGACAATGGGCCGCAGCAAACCGGCGAGGTTGTCGGTATTACGCTGATCGGCGAAAATGTACTTAAAAACATCGTCCAAAAGGGGAGAAAGTAGTTCTTCCATAGGGTACCTCCTCCTCTTTATATGGATCGATGCCGGCGTTTTGCTTCAATGGGGAAGAGAAAATCATGATATGTGTCATGCCGATGTTCGAACTATTTTTCCGGTTCCTGTTTTTTCAGGAGTTCGTAGAGCCGGTCCAGATCTTCCATGGAATAATAGTCAATGTGGATGCTGCCCCGGGCCAGGGACCCCTTGATGGCAACCTTGGTTCCCAGGGCGTCGATAAATTGCTGCTCCATGTCCCGTAAATGGGGGTCCTGATCCTCCGCGGGGGGCTTTTTACCGGCCCCGGAGGAGGCCCCGGAGCCGGCGTCTGAATTGAGGGCCGCCGCCCGGTCTTCCGCCGCCCGGACCGAATAGTCCCTGGCAAGGATCTCCTCAAAGAGGGCGTTCTGCCCCTGGGGGCTCCGGACCGAAAGGATCGCCCGGGCATGGCCGGGGGAAAGCGCCCCGGTTTCAAGGCTTGCCTGCATGGACGGGGGGAGGCGGAGGAGGCGGAGGGCATTGGCGACGGTGGACCGCTTTTTCCCCACCCGGGCGGCGATCTCGTCCTGGGACAGGCCCGTCACCTCCATGAGCCGCTTGTACGCCTGGGCTTCTTCCAGGGGGTTGAGGTCCGCCCGCTGAACGTTCTCGATCAGGGAGACCTCCATGCGCCGCTCGTCGGTGTAGTTCCGCACCAGGGCAGGGACCTCCCGCAGTCCCGCAAGGCGGGCGGCCCGGCTGCGGCGTTCCCCGGCAACGATGGTATAGGTGCCGTCGCCGGTTTCCTCCACGATGATGGGCTGAATGATCCCCTGTTCCCGGATGGAATCCGCCAGTTCCTGAAGGGCCTCCTCGTCGAAGTTCTTCCGGGGCTGGTTGGGGTTGCCCTTGATTTTGTCCAGGGACAGCAGGAGTTCCCCGCCCTCCGGCAAAGGCTGGGGCCGTTCCTCCAGGGGCAGCAGGGCGTCCAGGCCCTTCCCCAGGCCGTGTTTAGGTTGCACGGTTCAGGACCTCCTCGGTAAGGCTTTTGTAGGCCCTCGCCCCGGCGCATTGGGGATCGTACTGGAGGATAGACATCCCATGGGAGGGGGCTTCGGAGAGCCGCACGTTCCGGGGGATGATGGTGGCAAAGACCGCATCCTTAAAATAACCGCTGACCTGCTTAATCACATCCTGGGCAAGCCGGGTCCGCTGATCGTACATGGTGAAGAATATCCCCCCGATGCCCAGGGAGGGGTTGAGGTTTTGCTGTATCCGCTTGACGGTTTGCAGGAGCAGGGAAAGGCCCTCCATGGCGAAATACTCGCATTGCATGGGGATGAGCACCGCATCCGCCGCAACAAGGCCGTTCAGGGTGAGGATGCCCAGAGAGGGGGGGCAGTCGATGAAGATAAAGTCGTACCGGTCCCGGACCGGTTCCAGGACGTTCCGCAGGTAGAACTCCCGGCCCTGCTGGCCGATAAGCTCCACCGCGGCGCCGGAAAGATCGATGCCCGCGGGGATCACCGACAGGGCCGGGATCGCGGCCGCTCGGATGGTTTCGTCAATGGAAGCCGCCCCGGAGAGGAGTTCATAAATTCCGGGCTTGGCAACGTTGATCCCGATGCCGCTGGAAAGATTTGCCTGGGAATCAAAATCCACCAGAAGGACCGATTTTCCCCTGGCGGCAAGGTACGCCCCTATATTGATGGCAGAGGTTGTCTTGCCGACTCCTCCTTTCTGGTTCACAAAAACATATACCTTACCCATAGCTTGTATACCAATGATATTGGAATTTATGAAACTATTCAAGCCTTTGCCTGAGGGAAGTCCGGAGCCGGGGGCGGCGGCCGGTGTGAAGGGGGCCTTCCTGCCGCCTTTGCCGGATTTACTGCCGCAAGGATGAAGCCCCTTCCCGGGTACTCCGCTGCCAGAACTGGCTCCGCCCAATGCCGAGGCCGATCTCGCCCCGCATCTCCAGGGTTTCCCGGGGGAAGCGCTTCCCGTCGGCAGGGTGGAAGGTGATCCGGCATTGGTACATTTTGCCATCATTGGGATCGATGACGCTGCCCCCCCGCCAGTGCCCGGCGGTCCGCTCCGGACTCAGGCCGAAGATCCAGGGGGAACCCACAACGGGCAGCTCATTGACCTTTCCCGGCAGGGGAAAGCCCCGGTAGGATTCCCGGCAGACAGACGCCTTTATGTCCTGGGGGTGCCCCGTAATGGAAAGGATCCGCCCGAAGAGTTTTCCGTTTTCCTGATAGAGTTCCCATCCGGCCGTCGTTCTTCCGGTCTTTTCATCCACACTGAGCCAAAATCCTTCCGCAGGGTCCGCGAAAAGGAACGATCCGAAGAGCAGGAGGAACCCAAGGAACGCACGGTTTTTCATTTCTACCTCCTTAGAAACGCGAGAAGCGCGTTAAGTCAAATATACGGAATATATTCACCAAAGGCTAGTCCTTGAACCTCCCTCCGGCACTGCCGGCCCGCTCACCGGGTTATATTGCTTGCGAACCGCTGGTCCGAGTCGAGCAGAAAAACGGCGATATCGTGCGTAAAACCGTGGGTTATCACCGGTTTGAGGGTCAGGAAATGCACGATGCCCTGGAATCAGTCTACCGGTGTCTGAACCCCCTGCTCAACTATTGGCACCTGACACTGCGCCTCATCGCCAAAGAGAAGCAGGCTTCGGGGAGGTACAAGAAAATCTACGAGAAGGTTCCCAAGACGCCCTGCCGGCGGCTATTTGAATCGCCGGACGTGGGAGAAGCAGACAAGGCGGAACTGAGGAGGCGGGCGGCGCTGTTCAAGGCGGCGGCGCTCAAGCGGGAGATGGACGAAGCGGGGGAACGGCGCTTGAAAGTGGCCGCGAAAAGGGGTATGACAGGGGAACCCGCTTGAGCGGTCGGCTCAATTTTTAAATTTTGGCGCAACACGGCCGCCGCAACGCGCGCAGCCGGCGGGGCCAGGATAAACGCATAGAATCATTGCGCCTGTTTGCGGTTGGCATATATGGCAGAAAAAGCCGCCGCGGGGAACGCGCAAGGGATAGAAGCGGAAAT
>JAITRV010000041.1 GCA_031288215.1 Spirochaetaceae bacterium
TAATTTGCGCATAGACCGTTCCCATCGGGAGCCTCCTATATATAGGGCTCAGCGCCCCATACGATGTCTTCATTGTAGCGGAAGGCCCTGAGCCTTGCAAGGGCAGCGCTGCCGCCGTATAATGGCCTATGCGGATCATCGCCGACCTCCACATCCATTCCCATTACTCCCGGGCCACCAGCCCCGCCCTGACTCCCCCCTACCTGGAACGCTGGGCCCGGATCAAAGGCATCGGCCTCCTGGGAACCGGGGACGCGACCCACCCCCAATGGCTGGCGGAATTGCGGGAACAGCTTGAGGAGGCCGAGGAGGGGCTCTATACCCTCAAGGAAACCGTCCGCGCCGCCTTCGACGCGGGTCCCGCCTTGGCCGCCGCCCTGCCCCCGAGCCCCTCTGAGGACCGACCCCGGTTCGTGCTCACGGCGGAGATCAGCACGATCCACAAGCGGGGGGACCGGACCCGGAAAGTCCACCACCTGGTCCTTCTGCCGGACTTTAGAGCCGCCGCGGCCCTGCAAAGCCGGCTGGAAACCATCGGGAATATCCGTTCCGACGGGAGGCCCATCCTGGGCATCGACCCCCGGAACCTTCTCGCCCTGGTGCTGGACGCCGACCCCCGGGCCGTCCTCATCCCCGCCCATATCTGGACCCCCTGGTTCTCCGCCCTGGGGGCCAAGTCGGGCTTCGACTCCATCGACGAATGTTACGGAGACCTGGCGGACCGGATCACCGCGGTGGAAACGGGGCTTTCCTCCAATCCCCCCATGAACTGGGCCCTGTCCTCCCTGGACCGCTTTGCCATCATCTCCAATTCCGACGCCCATTCCCCGGATAAACTGGGCCGGGAGGCGACGGTCTTCGAGATGCCCCGATCCTACTCCGGCCTCCGGGCCGCCCTCGGCCAGGACCCGGGGGCAGCGGCGGGGGAGGGGATCATCGAAACCATCGAATTCTTCCCCCAGGAGGGAAAGTACCACTACGACGGCCACCGCAAATGCGGCTATTACGGAAGCCCCGAAGACGCCGCGGCGGCCGGGGGGATGTGCCCGGTCTGCGGCAAATCCCTCACCCGGGGGGTCATGGGGCGGGTGTTGGAACTGGCGGATCAGCCGGTGGACGAGGCCGCCCCCTGCCCGGAAGGGGCGGAGGGAACCAACCGGCGGCCCTACCGATCCCTCATCCCCCTCCGGGAACTCCTGGGGGAACTTCTGGAAACCGGGGCGGCCTCGAAGAAGGTCGCCTCCGCCTATGCGGCCCTCATCGAAAGGGGGGGAAGCGAATTGTCCCTGCTCATGGACGCCCCTCCGGAGGAACTCCGGCGCCGTTCCTGCCCCGGCGTCTCCGGGGAACTCCTCGCCTTCTCCATTGGCCGGATGCGGGAGGGGCGGGTCTTCATTACCCCCGGCTATGACGGGGAATACGGCCTCATCCGGGTCACCCCGGCCCCGGGGGCCCCGGAGGCCCCGGAAGGGCTTCCCATGCGGGAAGCGCAGGGCCTCCTTCCGTGGGCGGCGGGCCCTCCAATACCGGCGGAGCCACCGGCCAGGGCCCCGGGGGGGCTTCCCGTGCGGAAAGCGCGGGGCCTTCTTCCGGGAACGGCGGGCCCTCCGATGCCGGCGGAGCCGCCGGCCTTAACTGAGCGGGCCCCGCTGGGTTCACAAAAAGCCCCTCCGGGGCCGGGGTTGGGGCGGCAGAGCCTCATCATCGCCGGTCCCGGCACGGGAAAGACCGCGACCCTCACCGCCCGGATCGCCGGTCTCCTGGAAGAAGGAGCGGACCCTTCCTCTATCCTGGCCCTGAGCTTTACCGCCAAGGCCGCGGCGGAACTGCGGGATCGCATTGCCCGGAACGCCGGCGCGGAAGCCGCCGGGAAGATTACCGCCGCCACCTTTCACTCCTTCTGCGCCGCTATGTTGCGCGCTCTTTTGCGGGAATATGCGGCGGAAGCCGGCCTCGCCCCGGACTTCCGTATCCTCAGTGAGACGGAACGGCAGGAACTCCTCCGGGAACTCTGCCTGCTCCCCGGTACGGGCAAGATAAAGCCCCGCAGCCTGGGAGATTATATAGAAGAACGGAAGCGCTTTCTCCTGCTCCCCGGAGAGGATCGGCCCCTGTCCGCGCTCCCGGCTTCGGGGGATTCGCCGGAACTGGCGGAATTGCGGGAACTGGCGGAATTGCGAGAACTCGCAATCACCCTGGGACTGCCACCGGCGGAACCGGATCGGGAAGCGCTTTACGGGCAGTACCGCGCCCGTCTGCGGGCCGGGATGGCCCTGGATTTCGACGACCTTCCGGCGGGGCTGGTCCGGCTCTTTGCGGCCCGCCGGGATCTATGCCTCCGCTGCCGGGAACGCTTCCGGTATATCTTCGTGGACGAATACCAGGATATCAATTTCCCCCAGTACGCGCTGATCCGCCTCCTCGCCCCCGCCGCCGGGGAAGGAATTCCGGCCCTTTCGGTTATCGGAGACCCCAACCAGGCGATCTACGCCTTCCGGGGTTCGGACAAAGGCTTCATCGACCGCTTCCTCACCGATTATCCCCACGCCGCCCTGTCCCAACTGCACCGGAGTTTCCGCTGCGCCGCCCCCATCATCGGCGCCGCAAACCGCCTCCTGGATCTTCGCCTGGAGGGTCGGGCCGCCCCTGCCCGGCTTTTCCGATCCGAGTACCCCACGGAACATGCCGAGGCCGAGGGTATTGCCCGGCATATCTCCCGGCTCATCGGAGGCGCCAGCTTCTTTGCCCTGGACAGCGGCGTTGCCGTCCCCGGCGCTGTCGCGGACGGAGACGATTGCGGTCCGGGGGACTGCGCGGTCCTGCTCAGAACCGCTTCCCTGGCGCCGCCCATCCTCAAGGCCCTGGAGAACCACGGCATTCCCTACGACTATATCCGGGAAATCCCCTGGTGGGAGGAGGAACCGGTGAAGTCCCTCCTGGATATACTGCGGGAGGCCCGGAACCCGGTCCCCACCGCCCCGGTCAAGGCCCTGGAAGCGGCCCTGGCCCTTTCCCGCAGCCGCCGTACCCCGCCGTCACCGGAGAGCGAAAGGGCCCTGGAACGGCTTTTCGGCCTGGCATCCCTGTACGACGACCTTCCCTCATTCCTGGATACCCTCGCGGTGAGCGAGCCCGGGGGTATGCCGGAACTCCATGTCGAAGGGGTCCGGGTTATGACCATCCACGCCGCCAAGGGGCTTGAATTCGAGCATGTCTTTGCGGCGGCCCTGGAAGAAGGGCTGATGCCCTTCACCCTCTTTGAAAAAAAGCCCGGTAACGCCGGGAAAGCGGGGGAAGCCGGGATCAGCGGGAAGGATGAGGCCCGGATAGCGGAAGAACGGCGGCTCCTCTACGTGGCCATGACCCGGGCCAAAAGCGGCCTCTACCTTTCCTACGCCCGTTCCCGGAACTACCGGGGAAGAAAACTCCAGGGCGGTCCCAGCCGTTTCCTCGCCTGCCTGGAGGAGGAGATTCCCCTCACCAGGGAACATATCCCCCGGAAACGGGACCCCCAACTGCGCCTCCTATAGCCGGGAGGACCAGTACAGGCCGCCGGATACCCCGCTGGCTGGTCCTCCCGGCACGGACCGGCATGGGCCGGCACACGAGATATCTGCGGGGGGGTCCTGGCGGCTGGGAACACATGGGGCCCCCCGGCTAAACTTGACCCATAAATTTCCCCCCTTTCTTAAAAACTATGGTACAATGAACGAATATTTGAGGAGGGCATTATGTCAGGAGGGGAAAGTTTCAATATGGCGGAAGAATTCGCGG
>JAITRV010000110.1 GCA_031288215.1 Spirochaetaceae bacterium
AAAGAAGGGGGACCGCGGAAAAGCCTAATAAAAACCACGGCCCCCCTGAGGGCACCAGAGAAAGGAAGGACCGCGGAAGAGTCTGAAACCGCGGTCCTCCCCAGGGCCCGAAGGCCCCATAAGACAGGGAAAGGGAGATAAGAAGGACCGTGGATACGATGATAGATCGGACGTGCAGTCCGTTGAGAACAAGACTCCGATAAACCATAGAGCCCTCCTTACAAATATACACCCATGATCAGATCACGGATGTCCCCGGCGCAGATCAGCGCCGGAACTTAATAAAGAGGAGCTTACGCTTGTAATTATTACCCGGATAGGCTAGAATTACTTTGCGTAAGACGCAACCCCGGTGGCAGTGCAATCTTGGCGGATATGCTGCCCCCGGGGTCCTCTTTTATAGAAACCCCAATAAGGTTTTGGCCGCCGGGAAGCGGCCGATAGTTCTCTTTCAAGAACCTACCAAGACTATATCACACTTTCATAAAAAAATCTTGGTTTTTCGAAAAAATTTCGAAAAAAAATGCAATTTTTTTTCTTTTTGGTGCCAGGCACCAAATTCGGAGTGAGGAGTGAGATAGGGAGGAGCGGAAAAAGACACCTGATCAGAAAACTCCTCCCTCCTAACTGCTCACTCCTCCCCGGCTTCTTGCCCCCCGCAAGCCTCCACTACAGCCGGCCACGGCAGCCGCCTCCGGCTACCGGCTACCGTCTTCCGGATTTGTTTCCCGTATCCGCCGCCTTGACAAAAGGGCACGGCTCCCATAGGCTGTAAATATATGAAGGGAACCATACCGGTCTGTATTTTCGCGGCGTTCGTCCTCGTCGTCACGGCGGTAATCGGCGTTGGTTTGGGCTTGTCCCTGGCCCAGACGGCGAATATCATGCAGATGGAGAATTTTCAGGAATTCGCGCCGGCCTTGCCGACGAAGATCTTCGATATTAACGGCATTCTCATTACCGAGTTCTCGGCGGAGGAAAAACGGGAGCTTATCTCCCTGAGCGAGCTGCCCCGGCACCTGATCTATGCGGTTTTGGCCCGGGAGGACCCGGATTTTTATAACCATAAGGGCTTCAGCATCCGGGGCATCGCCCGGGCGGTCTTTGGACAGCTTACGGGGCGCAACCTGGGGGGCGGGTCCACCATTACCCAGCAGATCGCGGGGAGTATCTACACGGATCGGAGCGAATACAGCCTGACCCGGAAGATTCGGGAACTGTGGTGGGCCATCCAGATGGAGCGGCGCTATACGAAGAACGAAATTCTCGAAATTTACCTTAATTATTCCTATATGGGGCCCGGCACCTACGGGGTGGAGGCGGCGAGCAAGTATTTTTTCGGCCGCAGCGCCCGGGAAATAACCCTGGCGGAGGCGGCGATCCTGGTGATCCAGCTTTCCAGCCCCTCCCGGTACAACCCTCTGGACAATCCCAACACCGCCATGGACCGGCAGCGCTCGGTTTTGAACCGGATGATCGAGTTCGGCTATACCACGGCGGAGGAAGCGGAGGCCTCTTTTAAGGCGTATTGGGATAACTACGACTATACCCGGGAGTCCACCGCGGCCTATTACCACCGGGAGGACGCGGCCCCCTGGTTCAGCGAGTACGTCCGCCGGGAACTGGACGGGATGATGTACGGGGCCATGGACTACTACCGGGACGGCTATACGGTGCTGACCACCCTGGACCTCAAGCACCAGGCCCTGGCGGAAAAACTCATGGCCGAGGGCCTCGCCAAGGCGAACCGGGAATACGCCGCTTCCCGGGGGAGCCGGCTGGTCCGGGCGGAGCAGACCTATATTCCCATCGTCGACCTCCTCTCCCTGGCCTTCAACCTGAATTCGATCCACGCCACTTCGGACGCCCAGAACGAACAGCGGGCCCTTTCCCGGTATACCAAGACCATCAACCCCGTGGTGGACATGGCGGCCCTGGCCTTCGGCCTCCCGGACTTGAAGCTCCTCACCAATGCCTCCTTTGCGGCGCTGAAAAACAGCGCGGAGCAGAACGTGGTGGAGGGGGCCCTCATTGCCATTGAAAACGAGACGGGCTATATCAAGGCCGTCGTGGGGGGCTCCCGGTTCGACCAATCGAACCAGCTCATCCGGGCTACCCAGGCACGGGTCATGCCGGGGAGTTCCTTCAAGCCCCTGTACTATTCCGCGGCCATTGACAGCAAGCTCTTTACCACGGCTTCCCAGATCTACGACATTCCCATCGTCTTCCACAACGAGGACGGGACCCCCTATATCCCCCTCAATTTCCGGGGGGAATGGAAGGGCTCGGTGCTGCTCTACGACGCCCTGGCCCAGTCCATGAACGTCCCTTCCCTCAAGATCCTCGACGCCATCGGCTTTGACGCGGCCATCGACCGGGCGGCGGCCCTGCTGGGGATCACCGACCCCCAGGAGAGGAATCGGACCTTCCCACGGGTCTACCCCATGGGCCTGGGGATCATCTCCATTTCCCCGATTCAGATGGCCCGGGCCTTCGCGATCTTCGCCAACCAGGGCCGGGAGGTGACCCCCATCGCCATCCGGGCGGTGGAGGACCGCAACGGCAGGGTCGTCCTGGATACGGAACGGGACCTGCGCCAGCGGGAACGCCGCCGGGGCAGCGATATTCAGGTGATAAGCCCCCAGAACGCCTATATTATGACCAGTCTTTTGAAGAAAACCGTGGAAATCGGGACCCTCCGATCCGGGTCCGGCTTCGGTTCGAAATTCAGCTACCGGGACGAAAACGGCAACCGCTACCGCATCGCCGCGGCGGGCAAGACCGGGACGACCCAGAACTGGTCCGACGCCTGGACCGTGGGCTTTACCCCTTATTTCACCACCGCCATCTGGTTCGGCTTTGACAAGCCCGGGAACTCCCTGGGGCTTTCCCTGACCGGGGCCACCCTGGCCGGTCCCATCTGGGGGGACTTCATGCGGGAACTCAACATGGGGTTCCCCGCCCGGGACTTTATCCGCCCCTCCTCAGGTATCGTGGATGTGACGGTCTGCGCCAAGTCGGGGCTGCTCAAGACCGTGGCCTGCAACGAGGGGGAGGTAACCCTGCCCTTCCTGGCCGGGACCCAGCCCCGGGAGAGCTGCACCGTGCATACCGGGGCCAGCCTCCGAACCGCCCTGGTCCTGGAGAACACCGTGCGGGCCGGAAGCCTGACCTTCAGCGACGAGGGCCTCCTTGGGGGCTTGTCCATGCCCCAACTGCCGATAGATCTGTCGAAGATTCCCACGAAGCCCCGGCCGGCGGAGGCTGCGGCGCCTCCCGCGCAGGCCCGCGAACCGGCGGCAGGCGGCAGGCCGGTCGGCGGCGGCCCTTCCGGAAGGTCCGGGTCCGGACGTAACGCCTTGTTGGACGACGGGGATGAGGGGGAAGCTTCGAACCCGGCTCCCCCGGTTTCCCCGGAGGGCGGGAATGAGGGGGAGGGTAACAATCCCCTGATGGAGTGAAGGTATTTTTAATGAACATATTTAATATTATTATGGAAGAAAGAGGTAAATCATGCAGGTTCCTATCGCAGATATCAAGGTAAAACGGCGTATCCGCAAGGATCTGGGAGATGTGAGCGCCCTGGCTGCCAGCATGAAGCGCTTCGGCCTCATCAGCCCCATCGTGCTGACCGGGGACAACGTCCTGGTCGCCGGGGGCCGCCGTCTGGAAGCGGCCCGTTCCCTGGGCTGGCGGACCATCAACGCGGTGATCGTCAACATCCCGGAAGACCTGGATATGTTGGAATACGAGGTGGAAGAAAACGTCCAGCGCCAGAATTTCAATACCGAAGAGGCGGCGGAGGCCCTCCGGCGGATACAATACATCCAGAACCCCGGCTTTTTCCGGCGGATATGGCGGGCGATCGTCCGCTTCTTCCGCCACATCTTCAAGATCGGCGGCTAACCGGGGACTACCCCGCCGGCTGGTCCTCCCGGCACGGGCCGGCACAAGAGAGATCTGCCGGGGGGTCCTGTCAGGGAAATACCCC
>JAITRV010000188.1 GCA_031288215.1 Spirochaetaceae bacterium
GGTTTTGGCCGCCGGGAAGCGGCCGATAATTCGTTCTCTGTTTCAAGAACCTACTGAATACTATATCACGCTTTCATAAAAAAATCTTGGTTTTTTTGAAAAAATTCGAAAAAAAATGCAATTTTTTTCTGTCCCGGTGCCTGGCACCATATGCGTTCACTTAGGCTGAACTAAATACACATAACTGGGGTTCTCTCTTCCGCTTCGAGTCTGCGCACAAGAGCGGCAACCGGTGGATGCTCTTTAACAACGGACCCCTCAGATACCCCTCAAGCATGACGTGTACCACCCACGTCTGCACCACCCTCAGCTCCCTCCACAAACTCAGCCGCTCTGCCTCCACTTCCTGCTCCTTCTGCTCCCCATCCTCCCCAGGGGGAAAAACGCCCCGTGTTCACTATCCTTTCACACAGGGCCGCTCAAAACAACTTCCCGTAAAACCATGCCCGCGCACTCGCCTCCACCTTCATCGGTATCTCATTATACCCAAATAATGATTTCAGCCGTTTGAACGCCAACTCTATCTGCCATCTTATCCGATATAGCTCTCATACCTGCTCCGTCGTTACTTCCTCGTCCAGATTGGTCGCTACCACGATATATTTGTTATATGCCTCTTGCAACGCACTGACCGGTTCACCGTGTTGCTTCCGTTGCTTCGTCCGTTTCAGCCGTTCCAGCCCCGCCTCCTCACTCGCCCGGTCCTTCCGAAGCACGCAAATCCGTATCGGTTTTTCCTCCCCCGGTACCCGGTAGGAGACCGCTATACTCCTCTGCTCCCCTTCCTTCATATCACTCACTTGCTCTAAGAGCTCTATTTCCTTCCCCTCCCCGTCATATACCTTAAACGCCCCTCCCCTCAGCCGCAGCACAAAGGCGCTCCCCTTCTCCCGCAGATACTCCATCCCCGGGATCGTCCCGTATGCCCGGTCCCCCACCACAATATCGTTCTCCCCAAATCCCTCAAACCGGCTCAGTTTCTCTCCCCCCTTCATCGCCAGATGCATCTCCCTCATGCTCAGCGTACAGGCATCAATGCAATAATGCAGATAGCTATAGGTTTTTACCGCTCCTCCGTACACCACTTCACTCCCATCTACCAGGCATACGTCTTTGCCTTTGAGCCAGCGTGGTTTTTCCACCAGCAGCCCCGCCTGACGGCAGAGCTGGACCGCCAGCCACTGCAGCCACTCCGCGCTGTTTCGTATCCGCTTGTAGACCGCGACCTTGTTGAGATGACAGTGGCCGGCCAAACGGACGATAGCCGAGGTACCGGCAAACGAGACGCCTTCAGTCAAATAGAGCACTATCAGGCGTAACAATTCCGCGGGAGTTTTGATTTCCCGCGCCCGCTCCCAAGCGCCTAAGTCCCGGGCCTTTTGTTCCCAGCCCTCAGGCAGGAGGCTTAACAGCGTATCAAAATCGATGAGTTCCCCTTCCATGCCTCTATTTTACACTATTTTTTACTTAAGTAAACACCTATGGTGCCAGGCACTCTTTTTCAGGTCCGGTTCTTCTTCCTCTTTTGAGTAAATGCGAGAGCCCTGACAAAAGGCAATGCGCCCTTGACAGCGTTCAGGAGAGGGTCTATAGTAGAAATAGATTTTCAGGGTCGGGTGCGTGCGGCCGGGTTCGAGGACCCGCTTCACCATTCCCAACCGGCGGTAAAGCCCGCGACTTCGGGGGTATCCCCGAACTGAACCGGTGAAACTCCGGTGCCGACGGTATAGTCCGGATGGAAGAAAATTGCGTGCCCCTTCTCGATGCGGGCTCCTCTTTCCCCTCCCATGGTATCCCTGGAATTTCCGGGGCTTTTTTTTGCCCTCATTCATACACGGAGGTGTATATGCGGTTCAGTTCTTTGAAGAAAATGTGCTTGGGCGCCCTGCTGCTGTCCCTGGCGTTCACGGCCTGCCGGAAGGAAAGCGCCGGCAGCGGCGGGCGCTCCGGGGAAGCGGCCCGCCCGCTTTCCATTGCGGTGTTCATCCCCGGGGTGATGTCCGGAAGCCCTATCTACGAGATGCTGGCGGCGGGGGTGAACCGGGCGGCGGCGGAGAAAAACGCCGCCGCGGCGGACAAACCCGCCGTGACGGTGAACGTTATTGAGGGGGGCTTTAACCAGGCAGAATGGGAGAGCCGGGTCACCGCCCTGGCCGCTTCCGCTTCCTATGACCTGATCGTCTCCTCCAACCCCTCCCTGCCCGCCATTGCCCAGGGGGTGTCCGCCGCGTTCCCGAATCAGCAATTCCTGCTCCTGGACGGGGAGATTGCGGGGAATCCCAACATCTACACCCTGCGTTATAACCAGCGGGAACAGGCCTATATGGCGGGGCATATCGCCGCGCTGGTTACCCTGGAGCGCCTCGCTGCCGGCCTTGCCAATGAAGCCGGCCCCGGCGGACGCCGCATCGGCCTCGTGGCCGGTCAGGAATATCCCGCCATGAACGGCATCATCCTGCCGGGCTACCTCGAGGGGGCCAAGGCGGTGGACAGCTCCTTTACCGTGGACTTCCGGGTGGTGGGAAACTGGTTCGACGGGGGAGCCGGGGCGAGCCTCGCCGCGGACATGATCCGCCGGGGGGTGTCGGTGATCCTCTGCATTGCCGGGGGGGCCAACGAGGGGGTGGTCCAGGCCGCCGCCGAAACGGGGGCCAAGGTGATCTGGTTCGACACCAACGGCTACGGGGTCCGTCCCGGTACGGTGGTGGGAAGCGCCGTGCTCCGCCAGGACCAGGCCGCCTATGAGAAAACCGCCCTTTTCCTGGAGGGGGCGCTGCCCTTCGGCGCCGCCGAAATCGTGGGGGTCGCCGACGGCTTCGTCGACTTTGTGGAGGACGATCCCGATTACCTCGCCGCGGTGAGCCCCGCAATCCGGGAGAAGCAGGCCGCCCTGGTGACCCGGATCCGTTCCGGGGAACTGCGCATGGGGGAATAGGCACGGTATTGCCGAATGGCTGATTGAATAGTTGAATGGTTGAATGGTTGAACTAAAGGGTATCGGAAAGTATTTTTCCTCCAATGGGGTGCAGGCCCTGGACCGTGCGGATTTCGATCTCCTTCCCGGGGAAATTCACGCCCTGGTGGGGGAAAACGGGGCGGGGAAGTCCACCCTCATGCATATCATGGCGGGCTACCTCAAACCCGGCGCGGGGACGGTGTGTCTCGACGGCAGGGAGCGGAACTTCCGATCCCCCGCGGACGCCCTCGCCTCGGGGATAGGCATGGTCCGCCAGCACCCCAGCCTGGTACCGGGCTTTGCCGTCTGGGAGGACTGCGTCCTCGGCGGGGAACCGCGCGCCGGCCCCTTCCTGAACCGGAAGGCCGCCCGGAACCTGGTCCGGCGCCTCTCGGACCGCTGGGGCTTCGGCCTCCCCATCGACCGGCCCACGGATACCCTCACCGTCAGCCTCCGGCAAAAGGCCGCGATCCTGGCCCTGCTCCTCCGTAAGGCGGCCTACCTGATCTTCGACGAGCCCACCGCGGTGCTCACCCCCGGAGAAACCGCGGGGCTCTTCGCCCTCTTTTCCCAGCTCCGCTCCGACGGCAAAGGCATCGTCCTCATCTCCCATAAACTGGAAGAAACCCTGTCCCTGGCCGACCGGGTAACGGTCCTGCGAAAGGGCAGGACCGCGGCGGTCTATTCCGCCGCGTCCCTCGACCAAACCGCCCTCATCTCCCTCATC
>JAITRV010000232.1 GCA_031288215.1 Spirochaetaceae bacterium
CGCATTTGCCCCTTCGGCGGCAGGAGCCGGAAGTCTCAACCCGGTTTACTGCCCTCTCCCGAATTCGTCATCCGTATGAGGATAATTGTAATACGGAATATAAAAAAGTCAAGCCGTCGTGTGCCGTTTCAGGTTTTCCTTCACCTCCGGGGACGGCTCAAGACCCATGCCCTGGTCCTGTATACTGACTAATAAGCGGAAAGGGTATATAATATACGGGATGATGAATGTCGCGAGGTATGCAGGATTGATTCAAGGATTTCTCGTGCTCATAGGGAGCGCCTGTTTGGCCTCCTGTGCCGGAAAAGCCGAGGAGGGCCCCGTGCGTCCCCCGCCTACGCCGCCCCTGACCCGGTCCGTTATAGGCTATGGGGTCGTCAGCGCCTCCTATACCCAGGTGTTCCAGGAACCGGTCCCGGGAGAGTCCCTGGGCTACCTGCGCCGGGGCTCCCTGGTGCGGGTTCTGGAGCGGCGCCGGGTAAGCCATGGGGGCCTCCGGGAATCCTGGATTCTGGTGGAGGGGAATTACCGGGGCTGGCTCAAGGAAGAGATGCTCCGAATTTACGATAACGAGGCCCGGGCACGAACCGCGGCGGAGTCCATACCCCCATGAATCCCCTCCTGATATGGCTTGTTCCTCCCCTGGTAGGGGCCCTGATAGGCTACGTGACTAATGCGGTGGCCATTAAAATGCTCTTCCGCCCCCTCAAGCCGGTCTTCATCTTCGGCCTCCGTGTGCCCTTTACCCCGGGGATACTGCCGAGGCAGCGGCACAAGCTGGCAAACAGCATCGGCTCCATGGTGGAGCGGGAACTCCTCACGGCGGAAACCCTCAAGGCCCGGCTCCACCGCAGCGATGTCCGGGAGGGGATGCTCCGATCCATTGGCCGGTATACGGAACGGCTCCTGAACTCCCCCATAGAGGACTTTTTCCGCCCGCCCCTTCCGGCCCCTCATGAAGGAGGAGCCGGGGCCCCGGATTCGGAACGGGAAAGCGCGCTTCGGGGGGTTTTAGGCCGGCTGGTGCTGGACTTCATTGGCTCCCCGGTCTTTGATTCCATCCTGAACCGCCTTTTCACCGCCCTGTCCGACATCTACGGCCGCCGCAGCCTCCGAAATATCCTGGGGAATTCCGCCTCCCCGGAAGATACCCTGGAAAGGATAATCCGCAAGGGCCTGGACCAGGTATCCCCGGCCATCCTGGGCTTTCTTGACCGGGAAGCGGAAAGGGCCCTCCCCATGATGGAGGCTTCCCTTATCCGTTTCCTCAAACAGGAGGATATCCGCCGGGCACTGGAAAGCCATGGCCGGGTATTCCTCGATAAGACCTTCCTCAGATTAAACGCTTTTCAGCGTTTCTTTATTTCCGCGGGCCAATACGACAGAACCCTCCATGAACAGATGCCCGAGATCATTGACGATCTCATTGCCCAGGTGGAACAGATCCTTGATGACCGGGATATAAACCGGCGGCTCCTCTCCTTGCTCCGGGAACGGGTCCATTCCTGCTTTGCCGGACCGGAAGGGGTGGGGGGGCTGGTAAAGGCCATCGGTTCCTATCTTGACCGCCCCCTGGAAGAACTGGCCCTCCAATGGACCACTACCGGCCTCGGGGATCTTGGCCGGCGGATCTTCTCCCGGATTAAAGAGCAGGGGGGCCTGGAAACCACGATAGGCCGGACCCTGGACGCTTTTTTGGAAGACCACCGGGGAATGACCCTTTCCGCCCTTTTTTCCGTTGATGATGAAAAAAAGCGATCCCTCGATGCCCTGCTGGAGCGCAAACTCCTCCGGGTGGTGGATGAGCAAACCGAAGCACTGCTGGGTTCCATCAACGTCAGGACCATGGTCTCGGATCGGATAGACGCCCTGGACATGATCAAGGTGGAACGGATTGTCCTGGATGTCATGGCCAATCAGCTCAAATGGATAAACCTCTTCGGCGCCTTCCTGGGAGGCCTCATCGGCCTCTTCCAGTCGGTCTTCTCCCGGTTGATCAATTAAGGGCCCCGGCCGCCGCCATACGAAGGAATCAGGATTGGGTTCCCAATCTTGACGCGGCGGCTTTGAGGCGTATTTTTTCTAAAGCCTCCCGGGCCCGGTCCCGGATATTCCGGTTATAATGACCGGCTGATGCGATCCTGCTGAGGGTGGTGATAACGGTAAGATTGGCGGCTTTGTCGCTTTTTTCCGCCAGTTCTTCGAAGGCTTCAAGGGCCGTGAAGGCCATCCGGTCATCCGCCATGGTGGCTTCAAAGTGGTTCAGTACCCAGGCAATGGCGTTGGAGGCATCCCCATTGTTGTTGATGCCTATCTTCGCCAGGGACCGGAAGGCTTCGGTGATCACCATCGGCTCCGATTCGGCGATAAGCAGCTTGATCAGGGTATTTTTTGCCTCTTCGGTGCCGAGTTCCCCCAGAAAGACCACCGCCCGCATCCGTACATCGGGAAAATTATTTGTCAGTCTGCCGTTTTCCCGGGTTTTGTTCAGAATTCCCTCAAGGGTGAGATATTCCAGGGCCCCCCAGACCTCTTCGCTGTTATTCCCCCGTCCAATGGCATCTTCTATATAATCCAGGGCTATCATTTTTTCTTCCCGGCTTGAGGCCCGGCTTTGATCCCGAATTATCATGTTTTCTACCGTTTGCTGTAAGTAGGATTCTTCCACCGACAATTCAGCGGTGTTACTCTGGGCTGTCCCCAAGGCCGTAACACTCAAAAAAACCAGTACCGCAAGAGCATATCTCTCAAATATCATCCTTCATCCTCCATGAGAGTTCCTTTCAATTTTCGCTTGTCATAGAACGAGGGCCTCCGGATATACCGGATTTTCCCTTCATAACTACAATCAAAGCGGGGAGTGAATAGTTCGTATATATTTATAGCTCCCTATATATTTATGCTCCCTATAATAACAATTAAAGATCATCCTGATACACCCTGTCAACATTTTCGGACAAAAAAAAGCGGGGAAGATGGGCTTGAGCCTCCCCGCTGCTCCCTCCTTTGAAGGGCGGTGAATAGGCCGGGGATCAATTAATAATTTTCCACCCGCCGCCGGAATGTTCAAGATCGTAGAGCCTGAGCCGCTGGCCGCCGGATGAGACGGTATAGGCCTTTACCCGGGTCGGACTTATAAATTCAATATCATCCACCCGGCTGTTTGCCCGGGAGGGAACCACCACCTGAAAAAAATAGTCCTGGGGGGTTTTTAATACGATATGCCTGCTCTGTAAGAAAGCGGATTCCGAGAGCTGTTGAAGGAAATCCGCGGAACTGATCGTTTGAAAATAGGATTCCTCCAGATTGGAGACCCAGGCATGATAATCCTTCGCCCGGATGATACGGTTGAGTTCAGCAATAAAATGCTGTACGTCGATCTTGGTGGATTGAAACAGTTCCGGGCTGATGGAAGCAGGATCGAATTCCTGTTCCCCGGCGGCATCAGGCGCTTCCGGTAGAGCCGTCGGGGCCTGGTTCTCCGGAACGGGCCCCAAGGGCGCGGCCCCTGGTTCCGGTGAAGGAGTTTTCAGAGGATCGCGGTCCGGTTGACGGCCCCCACTCTGACAGGCGAATACCGCAAAAACGAGAACTATTATTAATAAAAAGTAGCTTCGAACCTTCATAATATCACTCTTATCATCTCCTTTTACCGATGAAGAAACAAACAAAACCTATTCTATGTATAGGCCATTTTTTCAAAAAAAACCAGAAGCTTTCCGTTCCGGCAGGTAAAATTTCTGTACCGATACCCGGATGCCCGCTTCCGGGAGGGTAGAGCGCCTTGTCGGGACAGGCGCGAACCGGAGCTTGCGAAATTTTAGTTCGGCGGGGTATGAAACCGGACTCCCGAAAAAGGTTTTTTTGATAAAAACCCCTTGTATTTATTTCATATAAAAACTATAATATTAATATATGATAATGTTCATGTAATTTGTATGATTTATACGAGGCATCGATGGATACGGCGTTTATAGCAAAATGTACTCCCCTCTATATTGAGGCCATAGGATTGGTCCTCAGGCTTTGCTGCTTTGGGGTGCTCTTTTCCCTGGTAATCGGGCTTTTCTGCGCCCT
>JAITRV010000270.1 GCA_031288215.1 Spirochaetaceae bacterium
CAGGGCAGCCTCCGAAAGACTTCCCCCATACAATACGGCAAGGGCATTCATATAATAGGATTATCGGCAGATTCTCATACGGGGTTAAATCAAGGGTTTTCCGCAATGCTGCTAAAAAAAGCGGTAGGATACTACTTTACCTACGAACAAGCAATCACGGTCACCCTGCCCAAGGCCGCCCCCGTAGTACTGGACACAATAGTATATTGGACTCCCACGCCCTACTCAAAAACCATTACCGTCAAACGGCCCGCAGACAGGACCGGGTACGATCCCGCCTGGGTGGAAATCTTCAAGACGAATATGTGCGGCCCCGAGGTGACAATAGACTTGCGCTTCGAGGACCTGTAGGGCCACGGTGCCGGGTACCAAAACAAGTAACAGCGGACTTCCGATCCGATGAAAATCGGTAACGAATTCTTGCTTTGCTACTTGTTACCTGGCACCAATTTTATGCCGGACGCCATTTTTCCATAGCCGGCTGAGAAAATTCTATCGCCGGCGGAGAAAACACCATCGGAAAGCGGCTGACCAAGGACGAATCCAAGGATGCGGCGAAGCCGGAGTCCCCTAAAGCAAATAACAAGGAACAAATGAAGCACGCGATCTGATCGACCCCCTGTGCGCTCCGATCGCGTGCTTTACTCTTTGCTATTTACTACTTGACCAATAGGCTTCCGCCCAGCGCAGTTCATCCCGCAATCTCGCGGGCTTCGTGTCCCGGTCGATAAGGACGAATTCGATGCCGTTTATCTCCGCCCAGTCCCGGAAATGCTCCGCACTGAGGGCACCGGTATAGACCGAGTGATGTGCGCCCCCGGCGATAATCCATGATTCGGCGGCATCCCGCATATTGGGGTAGGGTCTCCAGAGGGCCCGGGCCACCGGCAATTTGGGCATCGCGGCTTCTCCCGCCGGAGCGGCATCCTCAAGGCGGATCGCTTCGATTTCGTTGACGATCATCCTGAACCGGTCCCCCAGGTCAACCAGGGTTGCCAGCAATGCGGGCCCCGCCGCGGCATCGAATACCATCCGGGCGGGCGGGGCCTTGCCCCCGATCCCCAGGGGATGCACCTCAAGGCGGGGCCGCGCCGCCGCGATGGAGGGACATACCTCCAGCATGTGGGCTCCCAGAGCCGCTTCCCGGCCCGGTTCAAAGTGGTAGGTATAATCTTCCATAAAAGAAACACCCCCGGAAAGGGAGGCGGCCATGACCTTGGCGGCCCGGACCAGCATGGAATGTTTCCAGTCCCCCTCGGCGCCGAAGCCATACCCCTGCTCCATAAGCCGCTGACAGGCAAGCCCGGGAAGCTGGGGGAGGCCGTGGAGATCCTGGAAGGTGGTGGTGAAGGCCCCGGCGTGTTCCGCATCCAGCATGGCCTTCAGGGCGATCTCGATCTTCGCCTGCTCCGTCACGGCATCCCGTTTCTTTCCGGGGGTCCGCAGATCCGGCGACAGGTCGTAGGCGGCCTCATATTCCCTGACCAGCTTTTCCGCCGCCTCGTCCCGTACCGCTTTGAAGCGTTCCGCCAGATCCCCGATTCCCCAGGTATTGACCTGCCAGCCGAATTTGATCTGGGCCTCCACCTTGTCCCCTTCGGTAACCGCCACTTCCCGCATGTTGTCCCCCAAGCGCAGGACCACCGAGCGCTCCCCGTCCAGCCGGGCGGCGGCAGCCCGCATCCACACCGCAATCCGGCGGCGCAGGCCCTCCTCCTGCCAAAACCCGGCCACCACCTTCCGCTTAAGCCGCATCCGGGCGTAGATGTAGCCGTGTTCCCGGTCTCCGTGGGCGCTCTGGTTCAGGTTCATAAAATCCATGTCGATATGCGCCCAGGGGATGTCCCGGTTGAACTGGGTGTGGAGATGGAGGATGGGTTTTTTATTGAGCGCCAGACCGCCTATCCACATCTTTGACGGGGAAAAGGTATGCATCCAGGTGATGATCCCGGCACAGGAGGGGGAGGCATTGGCCTCCTCAAAGATCCGCCGTATGCCCTCCGGGGATTTTGCCACCGGCTTGAGGACCACCCTGCCGGAGATAACCGGGTCCTTGTCCAATTCCTCCGCCATGATCCGGGCGTGCTCCGCTACCTGCTTGAGGGTTTCTTCGCCATAGAGGTCCTGGCTGCCGGCGATAAACCAAAATTCAAATTCTTTAAGGTCAAACATGATCAACACCTCTCGATTCAAATTAAATCTAAACTCCTAAATCTAAACTCCTAAATCTAAACTATCTAATTAAATCTAAATTATTTCAGGTACTCCGCGGCGGCCCGTTCTATCGGGAGCCCCGCCTTGTACCGTTCCATAAAAGCCGCGAAGCCCTGCCGGTCTTTGGCATCCGGTTCCGCCGTTGTCCCGTCGGCACGAACAAACACCCGGCGTCCAAGAAAATCCTCCAGGGTTTCAGCGGAAGCCCGCCGTATCCCATAGGCCGCGAGGAGGGCCATGCCCCAGGGGCCGCCTTCTCCCGCGCCGGCCATAACCGCCACCGGCACGTTCAACGCCGACGCCATAAGGCGCTGTCCCACCTGCGGGGTTTTGAACAGGCCCCCGTGCCCCAAAAGCCGGTCCAGCCGTATCCCTTCCTTTTCGGTCAGAATATCCATGCCGATCTTCAGGGTTCCCATGGCCGCGTACAGCAGGACCCGCACGAAATTCGCCAACGTCAGGCTGCTGTCGGGCCGCCTGACCAGAAGGGGCCGGCCCTGTTCCGAGGCGGTAATGGGTTCACCGCCGTAGTAATTGTAGGAGAGCAGGCCACCGCCGTCCGCCTCCCCCTCCAGGGCTTTCCCGTAGAGGGCGTCGTAGAGCGCGGGTTTCGCCGCCCGGACGCCGAAACCTTGCAGCACCTCGTTAAACAGCCGAAACCACGCGTCAAGATCGCTGGTACAGTTGTTGCAGTGAACCATGGCCACGGGCTTTCCCGAAGGGGTGGTCACCATGTCGATTTCCGGGTAGACCCCGGACAGGGGCTTTTCCAGCACCGCCATGGCAAAGATCGAGGTCCCCGCGGAAACATTGCCGGTCCGTTCCGCCACGCTGTTGGTGGCAACCATGCCCGTTCCCGCGTCGCCCTCGGGGGGGCAGAGGGGGATCCCCGCCGGTATATTTCCCGCCGGGTCCAGGAGCCGCGCCCCCTGGGCGCTCAAGACGCCGGCCTGCTCCCCGGCGCTCAACACCGCGGGCAGCAGGCTCCGGAGCTTCAGGTCCAGCCCCGCGTCCCGGACAAGGGCGTCAAAGCGGTCCATCATCCCCTGATGGTAGGTCTTCGTCCCTGAGTCAATGGGGAACATCCCCGATGCGTCGCCGATGCCAAGGACTTTCTCCCCGGTCAGCTTCCAGTGCACGTACCCCGCCAGGGTGGTAAGAAAGGCGATATCCCTGACATGGCCTTCCTTGTTGAGCATCGCCTGGTAAAGATGGGCGATGCTCCAGCGCTGGGGAATATTAAAATGAAAACGATCGCTTAAAATCCCCGCGGCCTCTTCGGTGGTGGTATTGCGCCAGGTACGGAAGGGGGCGAGGAGGGCCCCTTGGGCATCAAAGGCGAGGTAGCCGTGCATCATGGCGGAAATACCCGCCGATCCCAGGCGGGTAAGGGGAAGGCCGTAACGGCTCCTCACCTCAGCGGATAAGCGCGCGAAACTTTCCTGGAGGCCCGTCCACACATCCTCTAAATGGTAAGTCCATATCCCCTGTTCCAGCCGGTTCTCCCAGTCATAACTGCCCGATGCAAGGGGGGAAAAATCTTCCCCGATTAAGACGGCCTTGATCCGGCTGGAACCGAGTTCGATGCCGAGAAAGGTTTTGCCCGCATTAATCGCGTCTTTTATCTGATCCACGCTTCTCCTCCTTTTTACTTTACGCTGCGCCGTTTGGAATAGAGGTCAAAGGCCACC
>JAITRV010000295.1 GCA_031288215.1 Spirochaetaceae bacterium
CGGCAGGACCGTCACGGAACAGTACTGCCAGGCCATCGGCGCGGACCTCTACGCCCCGGATCCCGCCGGCGCCGCGGAACTGATAGCGGCCCAGTGCGAAACGGACGGAACACCGTAAAGAGCCCGTATCAGAAGTAATTGACCGCAAGGTCTACCGGACGCCGCGGTTTCCTGAATACGGGTTCCGTATCTTCCCCCTTTTCCCAAAATAGCGTACTATAACGTTATGGGAGTGTTCAAAAAATCGAAGGCGAAGGCCGCGGGCCCGGACATCCCGGAGGGCGGCCCGTCTTCCCCCGCCCTTTCCGGGGGAATCGCGGCGTACCGGCGTACCCTGGGGCCGGGGGCTTCGGCGGCGACTGAGGCGCCCCTCAAGCCGCCGGCGTCCCCCCCGCGTCCCCCCGAAACGCCGCAGCCGGAGGCGGGGCTCCTCAAGAGCGGCGGCGGGGACTCGAAATACCGCCGGGCGGCGAAGTTCCTCATCCTTATCGGGGGGGACGAGGCGGCGGGAATCCTCTCCCAACTGCCGGTGGATCAGGTGGAGCGTATTTCCAAGGAGATAGCCTCCATCCGGGGCATCGGCGCCGAAGAGGCGGCCTCCGTTTTAGCGGAATTCCGGGCCCTGCTCTCATCGTCCCGCTCATTCCCCCGCGCCTTTGCCGGGCCCTCCTCCGGCGGGGTGGAGACGGCCCGGCGGCTGCTCCACGCCGCCTTCGGCCCGGAACGGGGGGAAGCCTACCTCACCCGGACGGTGCCGGAGAGCCGGAAAAATCCCTTCGCCTTTCTGGAGGACTTTTCCGGGGAACAGATCGCCCTGCTCTTGAAGGACGAGTCCGTCGCCGCGACGGCCCTGGTCCTCTCCCGGCTCTCGGCGCAAAAGAGCGCCGCCGCGCTGGTCAATGCCGGGGGCGGCCGGAAGGCCGCCATCCTCCGCCGGATTGCCCGGATGGAGCGGACCGATGCGGAGGTGCTGGAACAGGTGGCGGCGGCCCTGCGGGAAAAGGCCCGGCTCATGGGAGGGGCCGCCGAGACGGTGCGTACGGACGGCCTCGGGGCCCTGACGGCGATCCTCAAGTCCTCAGACCCCGCCTTTGGGGACCGGCTCCTGCGGGAACTTGAAGAAAAAGACGGCGATCTGGGCCGGAATTTGAAAGAACGGCTCTATACCCTGGAGGATGTGGTCCGCGCCGAAGACCGGCCCATCCAGGAGAAGCTCCGGTCCATGCCGGACCGGGACATCGTCCTCCTGCTCAAGGGGCGTTCCCCGAAATTTACCGAAAAAATATACGCCAACCTCTCCTCCCTCCGGGCCGCCTCGGTCCGGGAAGAGGCTGAGATCATGGGGGCCGTCCCCAAGGCGGAAGCGGACGCGGCGGCCCGGGATTTCCTCGGTTGGTTCAGGCTGAACCGCGAGGAAGGCCGGATTATTCTTATGGATGACGAGGATGTGATATGAAAACGACCCTACAAAGCGCGCAGGTCCTGGACAGCGGGTTTGAGATTCTGGAAGTGACGGAGTTGGCGGAGCTGGATGCGGCGGGTATCTGGGCCCGGCACCGGAAAAGCGGCGCCGAGGTTTTTCACGTCCTCACGGATGACCCGGAAAACCTCTTCTCCTTTTCCTTCGCCACGGCTCCGGAAGACTCCTCCGGGGTTGCCCATATCCTGGAACATTCGGTCCTCTGCGGCTCGGAGAACTATCCCCTCAAGGACGCCTTCCTCGTCTTAAACCAGGGCAGCCTCCAGACCTTCCTCAACGCCTGGACCTTTCCGGACAAAACCCTCTATCCCGCCAGTTCCGTGAACGAGCAGGATTACTTCAACCTCATGGCGGTGTACGGGGACGCGGTCTTCCGGCCCCTCCTCTCGGAGTGGACCTTCCTCCAGGAGGGGCACCGGCTGGAATTCGTCCCCCGGGAAAACAGCCCCTCCGGGCAGCGGGAAGGGCTTTCCATTACCGGGGTGGTTTACAACGAGATGAAGGGGGCCTATTCTTCCCCGGACGCCTACGCCGATCTCTGGTCCGTCCGGGCGGTGCTTCCGGACACCCCCTATGCCTTCGAATCCGGCGGGGACCCGGAGCGGATCACCGGCCTCACCTGGGAGGGCCTGCGGGAATTCCACCGGCGGCGCTATTCCCCGGCCAACTGCCGGATCTTCCTCTCGGGGAACATCCCCACGGAAAAACAGCTCGCCTTCCTGGACCGGCACTTCCTGTCCCGGCTTGCCCCGGGGGAGGCCGCCCCTCCGGTACCCCGGGCCCGGCGCTGGGAAAAAAATCAGACCATCCGGGTCCCCTGTCCCGCCGGGGCGGACGGGAAGGCCACGGTATTCCTCTCCTGGCGCTGCGGGGACGCCGCGGACAGCGAAGAAACCCTGGCCCTGTCGGTCCTCACGGAAATCCTCCTGGGCCATGACGGCTCCCCCCTGACCCGGGCCCTCATCGAATCCGGCCTGGGGGAAGATCTGGCCTCCGCCTCGGGGCTGGTGGACGAAATCCGGGAAACCCTCTTTGCGGCGGGCCTCAAGGGGGTAGGGGAGGTCCCCGGGGGGAAGGGGGAGGCCGTGGAGGCCCTGATCCTCGGGGAACTGCGCCGTCTGGTCCGGGAGGGCATCCCCCCGGGGGAAATTGAGGCGGCCCTGCTGGCCCTGGAATTTTCCCACCGGGAGATCCGCCGCTGCGGGGGGCCCTTCTCCCTGGTGTGGCTGCGCCGGTCCCTCCGGGGCTGGCTCCACGGCAAAAAGCCCTGGGACAGCCTCCTCTTTGTGCCGGCCTTTACCGCCCTCAAGGAGCGGATCGCCCGGGAGGAACGGTTTTTTGAATCCCTCATCGAAAAATACCTCCTGGACAACCCCCACCGGGCCCTGGTGGTGGTGGAGGGGGAAGCGGGCTTCCTTGAAAAGAAAGAGGCCGCCCTGGCGGAGGCCCTGGAGCGGCGGGAACGGGCCCTCTCCGAGGAAGAACGGCGGAGCATCCGGGAGAAAGCCGCGGAATTGGAGCGGTTCCAGACCGAAGCGGACGATGCCGCGGCCCTGGCCCGGATACCCCACCTCTCCCGGCAGGACCTTTCCGGGGATATTGAAATCATCCCCCGGGAGATCCGGGACGCCCGGGGGGTGCCCGCCCTGGTCCACGACCTCTTTACCAACGGCATCATCTACGGGGATCTGGCCTTCCCCGTGGACCTGCTGTCCCCGGAGGAGTATCCCTGGCTGCCCTTCTTTTCCCGGGTGATCACCTCCCTGGGGCTTCCCGGCATGGACTACGGGGAGGTGTCGAGCCTCCTTGCCCGTACCGCCGGGGGCTTCCACGCCAGGGTCCATACCGGTTCCCCCGTTCCCGGGACGGCCCGGACCCTGGCGGTCCCCGGGGGGGTCCTCGACCTTTCCGGCCGGGACTGGCTGGTCTACCGGTTCAAGGCTCTGGAGGAAAAGACCGCCCCCACCCTGGACCTGATCCTCCGGCTTATCCAGGAGGCGGACTTTTCCGACCTCCGCCGGATTCGGGATCTGGTCCTGGAAATGAAAAACGATGCGGACGTGAGCCTGGCCCCGGAGGGGCATACCTACGCCTCCTCCCGTTCCGGGAGAACCTTTTCCCGGTCCGCCGCGGTAGCCGAGATCTGGCACGGCCTGGAACAGTTGGAATTTGCCCACACCCTGGCGGCCCTGGACAGCGCCGAAATCAGCCGCACCCTCCGGAGCATCCGGGACCGGATCACCCGGGGGGGGCTTTTGATCAACCTCACCGGTTCCGGAAAGGCCCTGGACCGGGCGTTCCGGGCGGCGGAGGAACGGTTCAGCCCCTTGGGCCCCCCCCGGCCCCGGAACCCCGCCGCCGGAGACTTGGCCTTCTCCGGCGCTTCCCCGGCGGCCGTCGAGGTTTTCGCCTCCCCTTCCCTCCAGGTGGGCTTTGCCTCCATCGCCCTCCCGGCGGCGCCCTATGCCTCCCCGGGCCACGCGGCGGAGCTTGCCCTTTCCCACTGGCTTTCCACGGGGCCCCTCTGGGAGGATATTCGGATGCGGGGGGGGGCCTACGGGGCTTTTGCCCACCCGGACGGCTTTGAGGGGGTCTTTTCCTTTTCCACCTACCGGGACCCCAGCCCCCACCGTTCCCTGGGGGCCTTCGGCGACGCCCTGGAGGAGGCCGCGGCCCGGGGGATCGATGAGGAGGCCCTGGTAAAGACCATCATCGGGACCTATTCCCGGGAAACCCGTCCCCGGCCCCCGGCGGAAAAGGGCGGCAACGATTTCTACCGGTTCCTCGCCGGGGTGGAGGATTATCACCGGGAGAAGAAGCTCCGCAGCCTGATTGCCCTGACGGCGGAGGAGCTGACCGGGGCGGCGGAACGGCTTGCCCGCGGGAGCAGCGCCGCCGCCGGCGTTCCGGCGGTGATCATCGCGGGGACCGCCGCGGGGGAAAAGGCTGCCCGGGCCTTGGGGGTGGAGGTCCGGGAATTGCCGGTGTAGGGGAATTCTTTTTGGTCAATTTTTAGATTTTTTCTTTAATTTTCTCTTGACTTTTTTTTTCAACCTTATTACACTTTGTAATACAAGGGGGAGGTGTCTATGACGACAGCGCGTTTACCCGACGAATTAGAAAAGCGGCTTGAGGTGGCATCGAGGGCTCAGCATACGGCTAAATCGTATATGGTAAAAGAGGCTTTGGTCCGGTATCTGGATCTGGTCGAAGACGAAAAGACTTCCTACCAACTGGGGCTGCCCTATTTCGGCAAATACGGCAGCGGCGGGGGGGATCTTTCCGTTACCTATAAGAAGCGGCTCCGGGAAAAAATCGGTGATAAGTACCGTACTCATTGACGCCGGGCCCCTGATAGCCCTCTTTGACCGGGATGACAAATACCACCACAGGGTGAGGGCCTTTTTAGAGGACTATGAATGCCGCTTTGTCAGTACCCTGGCGGTGCTGACGGAAGTGTCGTATATGCTGAATTTCAGCGTTCATGCCCAGATCGATTTTCTTGAATGGATTCTCCGGGGGGGTATTCGCTTGGAGGATATCCGCCGGGATGACATTGCCCGTATTATCACCCTGGTCCAAAAGTACCACGATGTTCCCATGGATTTTGCCGATGCGACCCTGGTGGCGGCCGCGGAAAAAACGGGCATCCGCTCGATCATCAGTCTGGACTCGGATTTTGATATCTACCGCCTTCCGGGAAAGGTCCGGATCCACAATATCTTCTCTTTTGACGATTATCATGCATAATGTATGTACATTGTACATACATTATGCGTACAATGCGGGTAAAACCTTTGGCTCCTGTTCAGCGGGGGGCGGCTTCCCGGAAAATTGACGTTTTTTTGAATTCTTTCCTTATTTATTGAAGCATACTCCGGGACAACGCCTTATTATACCAGAGGTGTTGTAATGATAGTTATGGCTTATGCGCCCTATGGCGCCGACGGGATCATCATCCGGGTGGAAGCGGATATACGCCGGGGGATTCCGGGGATCGACATCACCGGCCTTGCCGAGGGGGCGGTCCGGGAAGCCCGGGAACGGGTGCGGGCGGCCTTCCGCAATTCGGGCTTCCCCTTCCCCCAGGACCGGATCCTGATCAACCTTTCCCCCGCGGGGGTGCGGAAGGACGGGGCATCCCTGGACCTCTCGATTGCCCTTTCGGTGATGGCCGCCTCGGCCTTTATCCCGGTGCCGGAGGGCCTGATGGCCCTGGGGGAACTGGAACTCTCCGGCCGGCTCCTGCCCGTGCGGGGGGTTCTGGCCGCCACCGATGCGGGGCTCCGGGCGGGAATCCGGGAATTCCTCGTCCCCGCGGGGAATGCCGCCGAGGCGGCGATCCTGGCCTCGGGCCGCTTTGCCGCCGCCGCGAGCCTGTCTGAAGCGGTCCGCGCCCTCACGGTCCGCTCCGAGACCGGCGTCCTGCCCCCGGCCCCGCAGGCCCTTCCCGCCGCCGCCCCGGCCCGGTGGGAGGGGGACTTTTCCGACGTGCGGGGCCAGGGCCGTTACAAGCGGGCCCTGGAAATCGCCGCCGCCGGAGGGCACAACCTCCTGGTTTTCGGCCCCCCCGGCGCGGGCAAGACCATGCTCGCCCGGCGGCTTCCCTCGATCATGCCCCCCCTGAGCCCGTCCGAAGCCGTCGAAGTAAGCCGCCTGTACAGCCTGGCAGGCCAACCGCCGGCCCCGGCAGGGCCGGTTTCTATGGCGAGGGAGGATTCCGCCGGTGAGACCGATTCCGCCGATGGAACCGGCCCTGCCGGCTTTGGCGGCGGGCTTATCACCTGGCCGCCCTTCCGTTCCCCCCATCATTCCGCCAGCGCCGAGGGCATCCTGGGGGGCGGAAAAAACGTGCGCCCCGGAGAGATAAGCCTGGCCCATTTCGGGGTTCTCTTCCTGGACGAGGCCCCGGAATTCCGGGCCCACGTCCTCCAGGCCCTGCGGGAACCCCTGGAAGACCGGGTGATAACCATTTCCCGGGCGGACGGCCCGGTCCGGCTCCCCGCGGAATTTCAACTCCTCCTGGCGGCCAATCCCTGTCCCTGCGGCAGGCTGGGCTCTTCCGCCGCCGGCAAGGCCGGTTCCATAGCGACGAGCGGCGTCAGTTCCACCGGCGGGGCCGGTTCCATAGCGACGAACGGCGTCAGTTCCACAGGAACCGCCGCCGCCGATTTCACGGACGGCCGCGGCTTTCCCGCCTATGAAACAGGTTCTACCTGTCTTTGTTCCGGGGAAGAAATTCACCGGTATTGGCGTAAATTCGGCGCGGCCCTGCTGGACCGGGTGGAATTGCGGGTGGCGGTCCGGCCCCCGGAGATCCGGCGGCTGGGGGAAGGAGCGGAGGAGGGGAGCGCGGGGATTGCCCGCCGGGTCCTCCGGGCGGTGGAAATCCAGCGGGGGCGTTTTCAGGACACCGGCATCCGCCGGAACGCCCGGATGCCGGTGGGGCTGATAGAACGCCACGGTATGCTGACCGGCAGCGGCAAGCAGGCCCTCATCGCGGCGGCGGAAATGCTGGGTTTTTCCGGGCGGGCTTACCACGGGGTGCTGCGGGTGGCCCGGACCATCGCGGACCTGGAAGGCCGGGACGCTATCGAGGCGGTCCACATCCTGGAGGCGGTTCAGCACCGCCGCCAGGGGGAAGACCCCTACGACATCCTCTCCCCGGAGCACTGAGCGAATAATGCTTTATTAACGGATATTACATGCCGCACAAACCATGCGGTTAACCGGTTCCATATATGCCATACGCAGTTCCGTCTGATAGATGAGCTTCAAATTTTCCTCGGTGATGATCTTTTCGGTCTCTCCGGTGGTAAGATACCCCTCACGGTCAAGAATGCCGGTTTTGCCGCCGAGGAGCATGGCATGATCCGGTACGTGGGTCGTCAACACAACCGCGATTCCCCGCTTTGCCAAGTCTATGATCAGCTTGAGAATCTTGATCTGATTCCCATAATCCAGGTGATTTGCCGGTTCATCCATCAGGATGAGCCGCGGCTCCTGCACCAGCGCCCGGGCGATCTGAACCTGCTGGCGCTCGCCGCCGGAGATGCGGAGTATCGACTTGGATGCAAGGTACTCAATGTTCATTTCCGCCATCACCTCATCCACGATACGGTATTCCCCCGCTCCCGGGGTTTTGAAGGTCCCGATGTGGGGGGCCCGGCCAAGGACAAGATAATCTCGAACCAGGAAATCAAACGGCAGGGTCTGTGACTGGGCGACAAACCCTATTTTCCGGGCACGTTCCCCGGGGGAAAGCCGGGTAAGGTCCCCGCCGTCAATCATGACGCTCCCCTTCTGCGGGGTAAGCCCCCCTTCCAGACAGCCGAGCAGGGTCGATTTACCCGCGCCGTTGGAGCCCAGGATCGAATAGATCGCTCCCGCCTCCAGGGAAAAACCGATATGCTTCAATACCAGCATCTTGTCATAGGAGAAAGAAAGATCCCTTACCTCAAGCAGCTTCATGTAAGCCTCTCCTTTGCGTCTCAGGTGAATCGGGCGCCGAGCCGCACCAGCAGCCAAATAAAGATCGGGGCGCCGAACAATCCGGTCATGATGCTGAGGGGAATTTCCGAACCGGTAAGATTGCGGGCCAAGGTATCCACAAAGGTGAGAAACAGGGCGCCGAGGAGCGCGGAAGCGGGCAGCAGGTTTTTGTTATCCTGCCCAACCAGCATACGCCCCAGGTGGGGGATGATGAGGCCAATCCATCCGATGGCCCCGCTCAGGCAAATCGCGGAGGCGGTCAGAATCGTGGAAAACAGAATGATAAGTCCCTTCAGGCGGAGGACATTGACCCCCAGGGAACGGGCTTCCGCGTCCCCCAACGCCAGCAGGTTGAGCCGCCAGCGAAAAAGCAGCATCCCGATGAGAGAAACCACGATCCCCGGCGCGATGAACAGGAGTTCCTTTTTTTTGACGGAGGCCAAACTGCCCATGGTCCAGAATACGATGCTTGCCAGTTCGCTTTCCGGGTCCGCGATATACTTGAAGGCCCCGAGGATTGCGTTCATAAAACCGGAGACCACCACCCCGGCAAGGACGAGGATCAAGGCGCCGCTGGTACGGAACAGTTTGGGGATCGTAACGGTACAGGCCACCGCCGCAAGGCCCCCGGCCAGGGCGCAGATCTGGATGCCCCAGGCGCTCAAATGCAGCAGAATGGCTGCCGCCGCCCCCACACAGGCGCCGGAGGAAACGCCGAGCAGATCCGGGGAAACCAGGGGATTGCGGAACATGGCCTGATAGGAGGCCCCGGAGAGCGCCAGGGCGCTGCCGACCAGCAGGCTGCCCAAAACCCGGGGCAGGCGGATATTGAGGATCACGTTGGACATCTGATCGGTCCAGAACGGTCTGATCGGAAACAAACCGCCCAGGAGGATGCCGACGGCTTCCTTCACCGGCACATGGAAACGCCCCAGGGCCAGCGCCAGAATCGCCATGAGCAGGGTCAGCACGATGAGGCCGCTTATGACGCCCGCCGCGCGGGTTTCTGCCCGCGGTTCCCCTCCCTTGACCATATTACTTGGCGGGATCCATAAAGCGGTAGATGCGGTCGGTTTCATCGTCGCTCAGCGTATACCCGTAGAACCGCCGGTAATAATCTTTTATTTCCTGTTTAACATCCAAATCTTTAAACAATTCGGGATGGATCGTCTTGGCGATGAATTCCATCAGGAGAAAGCCCTCACTGCTGTAGTCCCAGACCATAACCCCTTTGGGATTGACGATAACCTTGCCCGCCTTGACCGCCCGGATGGACGACCATGCCGGATCGTTCATGATGCTGTCGGTATTGTTCACCCGGCCCATGAAGATATATTCCGGGTTCCAGTTTACCACATCTTCCATGGTGGTGGTGTAGAGCAGTTCAATCTTACTGTCCCGGCTGACCAGGTTGCCCCCCGCAAGTTCAACGAGCCACATCGTGTAGGAATTGCGGCCATGGATAGTCAGGGGGTCAGGCCCGCGCACATAATAGACGTCAGGCCGTTTCCCGGGACCGAGGGAGGCGGTACGGCTGCGTATGAAATTGACCTTCTCGTCAAAGAATTGGCACCATTCTTCCGCCTTTTTCAGATGATCCCCGCCCAGCACGGTCCCAAAGAGCATGACCTCTTCTTTCTGGAATTGAATGAACTCATCAATGCTCTTGGGATTCCCGGTTCCCAACTGGGTAACCACCACGGGGATGCCGGCCTGGTCAAGGCGATCGATAACCTGGGGATAGGAGTCCCAATAGAACACCACGTCCACCCCGAGGCGGATCAGTTCTTCAATATTGGGATCCGTGGCGTTTTCCGTAACCGGCTTATCTTTGAAAGAGGGGGCCACCACGACGGACCAGCTCGACGTCGCGTTTCTGTTTCCCGTGATGGCCACCTTATCGACCGCCCCGAGGAGAATGATTTTTTCAAAACCCGGCCCTACGAGGGGGGCAATCCGGGAGGGACGAGACGGAACGGTAACGGTCCGGCCGGCTAAATCCGTGACCGTAAGCCCCCCCGCACCGCCCCCTCCGGCCGGTTCTTTTCTGCCGATGGCATTGAGGGAATACCTGTTCAAAACCAAAAAAGAACAAATCAAAGCACATACTAAAATGGTCTTTTTCATCCCGGAAATCCTCCTCTTGATCTTCTTTTCTCAGGGTATCTTTCAAAACCACATAAAAGATTCAGAAATTCCCCTTTAATTCGTAATAGAATACAAGAGAACCGGACAAAGGTCAAGCGTTTGTTATTAAAAAAACAATCGGGCCGCTCACCCCCCCTGAGCGGGTAAACGTTGCGCCCGATGAACAGCCCCCAATTCCTCTTGAGTACTAGATGACCTATTACGCGAGGCTGTTCCAAAACTTCAGTTTTTGGGGTGACAGGCTTTGCCTGTCCAGCTTCCTTAGATTTAATGGAAGCCACTGGTTCAGACGTTGATACCGGAGGGGAATATAAAATGAAAAAGACTTTTTGGGCAATTATCGGCGTATTGATGGTATTCTTTGGCATTGGCGGCGGAATAGGAGGCCCCAATATTGCCGATAATGGAAACTCGTTATATCCCTTTGTTCGTTTTTCATTTGGAATGGGGGGATATAAGGGGAAAAGAGAGGGTATATTCTCAGCAATGTTATGGTCCGTTTATTTTGACTATAATTTTGATGATAACGGCTTTAAATGAGGGCTGCTGATTGGTCCCAATGGTATTTTGAGTTTTTTATAACGGTAACGCGGCCTCCGTATGGGGACGGCAGAGGGTACATAATTGGCCAATTAAAGTTTACGCTTCGCTCCCTTCGGTCGCTCCGGGTGGGTAACTGCCCGGTTCTACCCGGCGCCGGAACGTTATCGGCTCCCTGTTACTTGCCCAAAAGCGGTATCGCCTCCAGGACCGCTTCGCTTATCCGGCGGTTCCCGGCGGTGATGCCCAGCTTCCGGTCCGGCCGCCATTCCCCGTGGAAATCGCTCCCGGCGGTGATGAACAGCCCCAGGGACAGGCCCAGGGCTTCCAGCCGGCGGCAGGCGCCGACCTTGGCCGTGGGGTGCCAGGCTTCGATACCGTCCAGGCCCCGGTCCTTCAGTTCCCGGACCAGGCTCGGCAGGCGGCCCCAGGAAAGGTAGAGGGACATGGGGTGGGCCAGGACGGCCAGGCCCCCGGATTCCTTGATCAGGGCCGCCGCGGTGGAGAATTCCAGGGCGGCCTTGGGCACGTAGAAGGGCTTTCCCTTCCCCAGAAACCGGGAAAAGGCCTGCTCCTGGTTTTTGACCAGCCCCCGCCGTACCAGGGCGGCGGCAAAATGGGGCCGGCCTATGGAGCCGCCCCCGGAGAGGGCCGCCACTTCCTCCAGGTCTATGCCGATGTCCATTTTCCGCATGGCGTCCAGAATTTTCCGGTTCCGTTCTTCCCGCAGACGGGTCAATTCCGCCACCGCCTCCAGGAAGGACGCGCTGGGCCGGCTTATTCCCAGCCCCAAAAGGTGAAATTCCCCCTGGGGAATTTCCGGCCGCCAGGCGATTTCCAGTTCTATCCCCGGAATAAACCGGATTCCCCGGACCAGGGCTTTGTTTTGGGCTTCTTCAAGGCCGTTCATGGTGTCATGATCCGTCAGGGCAAGGACCGTCAGCCCCTGATCCGCCGCCGCATCGATCAGGGCGGCGGGACTGAAGCTCCCGTCGGAGGCGGTTGAATGGGTATGCAAATCAATCATACTGTTACGTTTATTCTATCACACGGCGGCCCTTCGGAATAGGGCGTTTTCCCCGCGGATGGGGCGGCAGGGGGTATTAAATTTAAGTTTTTATGAATTTTTTCCGAAAAAAACATGAAAAAACCCTCATAAATTGCCGAAAATTGATAGATAATAGGGGGAATGTTGACTTGTTCCGTCCCTGGGTATAGAATACAAATTCATGAAAGGACGGTTCCAATGTGGTTGCGTATGTTTTGAGAAATGGAATGATTGTATCCCCCAGGGATACCGGCCTAGGGGACCTGGGGATAGCGGGGGAACGGCTCGCCCCTCCCGCCGGCGGCTGTCCGGGGGTAGATTTAGAGGGCCGTTCGGTGGTGTATCCCGCCCTCATCAATACCCACGATCACCTCCAGGGAAATTATCTGCCCCGGGTCGGCCCCAAGC
>JAITRV010000309.1 GCA_031288215.1 Spirochaetaceae bacterium
ACCATCCCTACAAATGGCCACACACTCTTTCAATATAAATAAAAATTTCCCTCCGGGCAAGAAAAAATGCACAATATTATGACATTTGTAATAATGTAAAGCCCCGGCCCACGGGGGAGGGAGGGACAGGGCTCCTGCATTTACTCAAAAAAATAAGAAGAACCACGTCGGACCTATGGTCCGCTCACACGGACCAACACGGACTTGTTGTTTGAAATTCATGTATTTGTCCGTGTGGTCCGTGGTTAAATTTCTTTGGATCTATCGAGTCATTGGGAGTAATCAAGGTACCAAGACTATTATCTAATAAAAAATTATTAAAAAAAGTAAATCCTGGAGCCCTGGGGTGGTATGGGATCGGGCTTCCCATCCCTCAGGGCCTAGCAGTTTGTTGCGCTTCGCGCATAAAATGGTATAAATATTCGTTTTATGAATATTTATACTTTGCAAACTGCGTAGGAGCCCGATAATCGGGAATTTTTTTGCATGAACATGCAAAAAAATCCACAAACGCAACAGGCTGCTATACCGCCCCGTAGCCCGCCCGGATCGCCTCGACGTTCCGGGGGACAAAGTGGTGTTTGTCCGGGGGGAAGAACTTCTTCAGGATGGCCTCTATGTCCGTTATGGCCAGGGCGCCGGTGAGGCGGGCCATGGCCCCCAGGGCGACCATGTTGGCGAAGCGGATGCTGCCGATTTTTTCCGCGAGGCCCGTGGCTTCCAGGCGGATCACCCGGATGCCGGTCCGCCGGGGCTCCTCCTTCACGAGGCTGGAGTTGATCAGCATGACGCCCCCCGCTTTGAGGAGCCCCTCGCAGAGGGGGAGGGAATCGCTGTTCATCACCAGCACCGAATCGGGGGTGGTAACCAGGGGGCTGGCGATTTCTTCGTCCGAAACGATGACCGAGGCCCGGGCGATGCCCCCCCGTTTTTCCGCGCCGTAGAAGGGGAAAAAGGTGACGTTCTTGCCCTCCTGCATGGCGCAGTACACCCATATCTGTCCCAGGGAGATGATCCCCTGGCCGCCGAAGCCGGCGAAAAAGGATTTTTCCGTCATGAGGCCGCCTCCCCGGCGGCTGCCGCACATGCCGCCCCCGCCGCCTCATCCAGGGTGTTCTTGATTTCCCCCAGAGGGAAGATGGGAATCATCCGCTCCTCCAGCCATTCCGCCGCGCCGAGCGGCTCCATCCCCCAGTTGGTGGGGCACGGGGAGAGGACCTCCACCATGGTAAAGCCTACGCCCCGCATCTGGGCTTCCAGGGCCTTCTTGATATAGCCCCGGGTCTTCCGCACGTTGGCGGCGGTGTTCACCGCGCCCCGGGCGATGTAGCGGCTCCCCTCCAGGCCGCTGAGGAGTTCCGCCACCCGGATGGGATAGCCCATCCCCGCCGCCCCCGGATCCCGGCCCCAGGGAGCGGTGGCCGCCTTCTGGCCCACCAGGGTGGTGGGGGCCATCTGGCCGCCGGTCATGCCGTAGATGGCGTTGTTCACAAACACGGTGGTGAACTTCTCCCCCCGGTTGGCCGCGTGGATCATCTCCGCGGTGCCGATGGCCGCCATGTCCCCGTCTCCCTGGTAACAGATCACCAGATGATCCGGGAGGACGCGCTTGATCCCCGTGGCCGCCGCGGGGGTCCTGCCGTGGGCGGGCTGGACCGAGTCGAAGTCGAAGTAGAGGTCCGCCCAGATGGCGCAGCCCACGGGATTAGTGATGATCGCCCGTTCCCGCAGGCCCATTTCGTCGATAAGTTCCGTGATGATCCGGTGGATCACCCCGTGGCCGCAGCCGCCGCAGTATTTGGTGGAGACCTCGTAGAGGCTCCGGGGATGTCCGCGAAGTTTCTTCATCCTGCCCTCCTATGCCTTTGTTTCCACAATTCGTTTTGCCTCGGCAAAGACCTCTTCCTCCGTGGGAATGACCCCGCCGCTGTGGCCCAAAAGATGGACCGGCGCCTTGCCCAGTACCGAGAGCCGCACGTCCTCCACCATCTGGCCCAGGCTCATCTCCACGGTGAGGATGGGCTTGCCGGACTCGGCGATCCGGCTTAAGGGGCCTGAGGGGAAGGGCCAGAGGGTGATGGGCCGGAAGAGGCCGAGGCGGATGCCCTCCTTTTCGGCGAGCTTCTTCGCCCCCAGGGCGACCCGGGCGCAGGTCCCGTAGGCCACCAGGGTGAGGTCCGCATCCCCCGCTTCCGGAGCGAGGGCCTCGAAGCGGATTTCCCGGGCCGCGATCTCCTCATAACGGACGAACCGGGCCCGGGTCTTTGCCTCCAGTTCCTCCGGGATCAGGTCGAGGGAGGTCAGGTGCCGGGAAGGCCGGCCGGCCATATTCCCTACGGTCCAGTCCCGGCGGGGCAGTTCCGAAAGGACCCGTTCCGGAGGCAGGATCACGGCTTCCATCATCTGGCCTATCATGCCGTCGGCGAGGAGGATGACGGGAAGGCGGTACTGGTCCGCCAGGTCAAAGGCCCGGTAGGTCAGGTCCGCGCACTCCTGGACGCTCTTGGGGGCCAGGACGATACAGCGGTAGTCCCCGTGGCCGCCTCCCCGGGTGGACTGGAAGTAGTCGCTCTGGCTGGGGGCGATGGACCCCAGGCCCGGCCCCCCCCGGACCATATTGACCACCACCAGGGGAATATCCGCGCCGGCGGCAAAGGATATGCCCTCCTGTTTCAGGCTGATTCCCGGGCTGGAGGAACTGGTCATGGCCCGGGCCCCCGCGGCGGAAGCCCCGAAGACCATGTTGATCGCCGCGACCTCGCTTTCCGCCTGGATAAAGATCCGGCCCCGATCCAGCATGTGCTGGGCCATATAGACGATAATCTCGTTCTGGGGGGTGATGGGATAGCCAAAATAGGCGGCGCAGCCCGCCCGGATTGCCGCTTCGGCGATGGCTTCGTTGCCTTTCATCAAGACTTTTTCGGCTCCCTTCATATTTCGGCCTCCTTCATACCTCGGCTCCTTCCAATTCATACACCTCGATACATACATCGGGGCACACCTCGTAGCAATTCCCGCAGGCGACGCATTTTTCGCTATAGACCGCCTTGGACGGGTATACCCCGGTAGAATTCGGCAGGGGATCTTCCTCCAAAACCTTGGCGGGACATGAACGGATGCACAAGAGGCATCCCTTACATAACTCCCTGTCGATGATAACCTTCCCTCTCCTGGCCATGAGCCTCCTCCATTCCTTCTTCCAATCCACGCGCCCGCAGGAGGCGCGAATTAGTAGTATAACAAAAAAGGAAAAAAAATCCACCACCCAGCCACGTATGGCCAGCAATTTTACTTTTAGCCGCCTCCGGCATGAGTGATAACAAATAGCAGGAAATCGTCCCAGCTTTGGAACTCAAATGCCCAGAAGAAGGTGCGCAACGCATGGTAGAATTCCTCCCTCCTCCCGAAATACGAACGGGC
>JAITRV010000313.1 GCA_031288215.1 Spirochaetaceae bacterium
GGAACTGGAAAACCCCCTGGCCCGGGCCATCATCGCCGGCGCCGTCAAGGAAGGCGACACGGTTACCGTGGACCGCGGCGACCCCGGCGGCGAAGCCCTCAGCTTCAGGACAAGTAGCAAGTAGGAGGTAGCAAGGAATAGTTGTTAGTTATTACTTGTTACTTTATACTAGGGTGCTATGGAAGAGGAAACTTGCATTATCGCTTGTGAGACCCTGAGGGAGGAACTCTCCCTCATCATGGAGTGCCGGCAGTGTTCCTACCCCGTGGTATGGGTGGACGCCGGGAAACACGTCTGGCCGGATAAGCTCCACCTGGCCATTCAGGAAGCCCTGGACGCGCTCCCCCCCTCCTGCACCACCGCTTTGGCCCTCTTTGGGTTCTGCGGAAACGCCATGGTGGGGATACGGCCCCCGGCCCAGGTCCTGGTGTTCCCCCGGGCGGCGGATTGCATCCCCCTGTTCCTGGGATCCCAGGCCGCCCGGGAAGCCGCCGGCGCCAGGACTTATTTTTTTACCGAAGGCTATCTGCGATCCTCGGGCAATATCGCCACGGAATTTAGGGAATCCTTGAAACGCCGCGGGAAAAACTTCGCCCTCCATGTGGTCAAGACGATGATGGCCCATTACCGGAATATCGCCGTCATTGACACCGGCGCCTTTGATCCCGCCAAAGTCCTGGAAGAATTGACGGAGTTCTCCCAAACCATCGGTATCCCGGTCTCGGTCATCCCCGGAAACCTCCGGCTCATCGACGCACTCCTCGCCGGGGACTGGAACCGGAACGAGTTCCTGATCGTCCCCCCGGGGGAAACCGTTACCTTTGAGGACGCCCTGGCCGTCGGCAAGGGGCAATAGGCCCGCCGTCTTGTGGCGCGGTCCGCTGCCGGCTGCGCCGCCGGCAGCGGATTTTGGAACGGCCTTTACGTATTGACCCCAGCCGGAATCGGACCGGCGACCTATCGCTTAGGAGGCGATCGCTCTATCCACTGAGCTACGGGGCCGTATTTTTTTCATCCCGTCGCGCCGGGGTTTCAGCCCGGACGGTGTATCCTACCCTGATTGTAAGGCGTCTGTAAAGCCCTGTTCTCTGAAGCGTCCCCTACCATTCCCGGGGGACAAAGCCTTGGGGAACGGCTATTTTTACCGTGTCCCCGGTTTGAAGGATCAGGTAAAAACCCGCGTCCAGGGCGTAGCGCCCCACCTCATCGCTCACAATAGGGGCGGCCACCGCACCCCGGATCTTCCGGGTGTTCACGAACATATCATGGGTATTGTCGGCCCAGCGCCGGAGCACCTCAAGCCGCTTGATATGGGCGTCCACATCCTTTTCCAGGAGTTTCGCCTTAATCTCCACCGCGATCACCGCGTCGGAACTTTGCAGGAGCAGGTCGATCTCCGCCAGGGCCTGGTCCTCATCGTCCCGGATCGTGAAGTCCCGGGAAACCGCGTCGATATGACAGCCCAGGGCGCCGAATTTTGCCTGGATGTTGGGACCCACCAGGTGTTCCGCCAGTTCCCCGAAGCGGTTCCCCAATTCCCCCATCCGCCGGTCCAGTTCCTTCTTGCTCTTCCGAAGCTGCCGGTCCGTTTCCTTGGATTGCTCAGCTACTTCCTGAATCTTCCGGTCCGTTTCCCGGGAACTTTCGGCCAATTCCTGAATCTTCCGGTCCGTTTCCTTGGACCGCTCGGTCGCTTCCTGAGACAATTCCTTCATCATCGTTCTTGTTTCCTGAAACAGCATCCAAAGTTCTTCGAAGCCCAAGCCGGCGCTTTTGTGTTCTTGTATATCCATGCTTTTACTCTCGAAACAAACATACTCGAAATTGAGGAAAACGTACAGATCCGATGACATTTGTCATAACCATGGAGTCCGTGGAAGGGGCGCATCCGGCGTATGCCCTTGTCTTCCTTCGTGAAAATTCGGCGCAAAAATTCGTCAGGGCGTTGACATGGATCGCCCCGTACCGGTAGGCTAGAATCCTGGGGGTATCTTCTTGGAAAGCAAACTGCTGTGGATCCGGGGACTTTCAAAGAGTTATCGCGCCCTGCAGGCGGTGAGCGTGTTCGACGCCGAAATCGAGGCGGGCCGTATCTACGGCCTCATCGGGACCAACGGGGCGGGGAAGACCACGGTCCTTAACCTGATTTCGGGGCTGGATAAGCCCAGTTCCGGGCGCATCGAATTTGAGGGGCGGGATATTACCGGCATGTCCCCCGAAAAGATAACCCGCCGGGGGATCGCCCGGACCTTCCAGAACCTCCGAATTTTTTCAACCATGACCGTACTGGACAACGTGATGGTGGCCGCCCAGATTGACCGGCGCTACAACCTTTTGGAGGCGGCCCTCAGCACCAGGGGCTACCGCGAGGGTGATCGGGTCCAGCGGAAGCGGGCCCTGGAGTACCTGGACATCTTCAACCTGGCGGACCTGGCTTCGTCGTCGGCGAAGAGCCTGCCCTACGGGTATCAGCGGAAACTGGAAATCGCCCGGGCTCTGGCCACCGGGGCGAAGCTCGTCCTCCTGGACGAACCCGCGGCGGGCATGAACGGTCAGGAAAGCGCCGAATTAATGGAAATCATCGTTAAAATGCGGGATACCCTCGGCCTGACGGTGATTCTCATCGAGCACGACATGAAGGTCGTCATGGGGATCTGCGAGTATATCTATGTCATGGCCTTTGGGGAGATCATCGATCAGGGCCTGCCCGGGGAAATCGTGAAGAGCAGGCGGGTTATTGAGGCGTATCTGGGGGGAGGCGGGAAAAATGCTTGAGATCCGGGACCTCAAATTTTCCTACGGCTCCATCCGGGCGGTGAAGGGGATCTCCATGACCATCGCCGAGGGGGAACTGGTAACCCTCATCGGGTCCAACGGGGCGGGGAAGACCACGGTGCTGAAGAACATCTCCGGGCTCCTCCGTCCTTCCGGGGGAAGCATCAGCTTCCGGGGGAAGGACATCACCCGGCTTCCCGCCCACCGCCACGCCGCCATGGACCTGATCCATGTCCCCGAGGGGAGGCAGATCTTTGCCAAGATGACGGTGGAGGAAAACCTGCGGATGGGGGCGTATTTTATCCGTGAGCGGCGGGAGTACCAACGCCGGGCCGAACAGACCCTGGGGATCTTCCCCGCCCTGGCCCAACGGCGGCGTCAGGGGGCGGGGTCTCTCTCCGGGGGGGAGCAGCAGATGCTCGCCATCGCCCGGGCCCTCATGGGGAATCCCGCGCTGCTCCTTTTGGACGAGCCCTCCCTGGGGCTTTCCCCCCTCATGACCGAACAGGTTTTCGCCGTCATCGAAGACCTGAAGCGGCGGGGGATCACCATCCTCCTCGTGGAACAGAACGCCTATGAGGCCCTGCAAATATCGGATCGGGCCTATATTCTGGAGACCGGGGAAATTACGATGGAAGGAAAGTCCGCGGATTTTATCAACCATCCGGACATCAAAAAAGCATATTTAGGCGGTATATGATGACCTTGGAATATGTGCTCAGTCAGCTTATTAACGGCCTCCGGCTCGGCAATGTTTACGCCATCGTGGCCATAGGATACTCCATCGTATACGGGATCCTCCGGCTCATCAACTTTGCCCACGGGGATATCCTCACCGTGGGGGCCTATACCGCCCTCACGGTGATGACGGCCTTCGGCGCTCCCCTCTGGGTGACGGTGTTGACCGCGGTGGCGGCGTCCATGGCCCTGGGCCTTTTGATCGAGAGGGCGGCCTACCGGCCCCTCAGAACCGCCGCGGAGGAAACCACCCTGGTCTCCTCCCTGGCGGTTTCCACCTTCATCCAAACCCTGGTGATGATGATCTTCTCCGAACAGCGGAAGGCCTTTCAGCTTCCCCCCTGGCTTACGGGGATCCACCATTTCGGCATCCTCCGGCTCTCCAACATGAACATCATCATCTTTGCCGCCACCTTTTTGATCCTCATAGCCCTGGGCCTCACCATCCGTTATACCCGGATCGGGATGGC
>JAITRV010000050.1 GCA_031288215.1 Spirochaetaceae bacterium
GGGGGGTGGCAGGGAAATACCCCGGGCGACCCCTTTTGAGCAGAGGAACCAGTTATGCCGTAGGCATCAAGAGCAACGTCGCGAACAGGGGGCGACCGGGGTATTTCCCTGACAGGACCCCCCCGGCTGATCCCCCCATGCCGGCCCGTGCCGGGAGGATCAGCCGGAGCTTATCCCCGCGGCCTTGCGGAGCCGGGCCACGGTTTGGGCGGCGATAGGCCGGGCCTTCTCCGCTCCCCGGGCCAGGATGGCGTCGAGACCCGCGGGGTCGGAGAGGATCCCCTCAAAACGCTGTCTGAGGGGGGAAAGTTCCCGGTTGGCCGCCTGGAAGAGGGCCTCCTTGGCCTCCCCCCAGCCCATGCCCCCCGCCCGGTACCGGTCCGCCAGGGAGCGCTGTTCCTCCGGCGCGGCAAAGAGCTTGTAGAGCAGGTAAATCTGGGAGCTTTCCGGGTCCTTGGGTTCTTCCACCCCCTGGGAATTGGTCACGATCCGCATGATGAGCTTCCGCAATTCCTTTTCCGGGGCAAAGAGGGGGATGGTGTTGCCGTAACTCTTGCTCATCTTCCGGCCGTCCAGACCGGGAACCACCGCGACCTGCTCCCGGACCGACGCCTCGGGCACCCGCAGGAGCGTTTCCTTATAGGTAAAGTTCACCGCCTGGGCGATATCCTGGGCCATCTCCACATGCTGGACCTGGTCCTTCCCCACGGGGACCACGTCGGAATCGAAAAGGAGGATGTCCGCGGCCATGAGCACCGGGTAGGTGAAAAGCCCCATGTTGATCCCCGCATCGGGATCGTCCCCCTTCGCGGCGTTCTCCTGGACCGCCGCCTTGTAGGCGTGGGCCCGGTTCATGAGGCCCTTGGCGGTAAAGGCCATGAGGATGGTCGCCAGCTCGAAGGTCTCGGGGATCGAGCTTTGGCGGTAAAAGATGACCCGCTCCGGGTCCAGCCCCGCGGCAATCCACCCCGCGGCCACCTGCCGGATCTGGGCGGCGAGGAGGCCGGGGTCCTTCACGGTGTTCAGGGCATGGTAATCGGCGATAAAGTAGCGGGCGTCGTACTCCCGGACAAGCTCCAGGGCCGGCTTTATCGCCCCGAAGTAGTTGCCGATGTGGAGGATTCCGGTGGGTTTAATCCCGGTCAGGGCAATTTTCTTCATAACTGATAAAATACCGGGAAAGGCCCCCGCTGTAAAGCCCCCTCCCATGAAGCCGCGAGCCGGAGCGGTCCAGTAAGCGGTAAATACTTGACATATTCTGCGGTATAGTGCATTATTATACTGTACAAATCGGGAGGGCTTGGACCTCCGAGACCGCCGGTTAAGGCCGCCAAGGAGCCGCTATGATAGATGACGATATACTTACGATAGAAGAAGTTGCGAAATACCTGCGGGTTTCGGAACGAACCGTGTACGACTGGGCCCAGAAAGGGGATCTCCCCGCGGGGAAGATCGGTACCGTATGGCGATTCAAGAAATCGGAGATAGAGAAATGGGTAAACGACCGCTTGACCGTGAATAAGCTGAGCCAGCCCTTTGACTCCATCCACATCGCCGCGATCATTTCCCCGGACCGGATCCTCTTTCTCAACCACTCCACCAAACAGGACGCCCTGATGGCCCTGGCGGAAAACCTCGCCCAGGCCCCCCAGGTAAAGAACCGGCAGGAACTGGTCCAGGAGATCCTGAAGCGCGAGGAACTGATGAGTACCGCCCTGGGCCGGGGGATTGCCATCCCCCATGTGCGGCTCTCGTCGGTAACGGACCTCGTGGTCTCCGTCGGGGTCAGCCAGACCGATATCATTGATTTTCAGCCCCTGGATGACGAACCGGTCCGGCTGATCCTCATGATCGCCGCCGCCTATAACCAGCATGCCTATTACCTCCAGACCCTGTCCTTTTTCAGCGCCCGCCTCAAAAACCGGGGCCTCCGAAACGCCCTCCTGGAGGCCAAAAACCCGGGAGAAGCCTATACCCTCCTGATGAAAGGCATCGGCGCGTAAACGCCGCGGCCCTTGAGGGCGCGCCTCAAGGGCGGAAGAAGGGGGGTGAGGTGAAGAATATTCCCGTACTCTACGAGGATGCGGATTGTATCATCCTGAACAAGCCCGCGGGCCTTCCCGTCCAGGGTGGCAGGGGAGTCGGCGCCTCCCTGGACCGGCTCCTGGCGGCGGAATGGTCGCCCCCGCCCCTCTTGGTACACCGCCTGGACAAGGACACCTCCGGGGTCATCCTCGTCGCCAAGCACCGGGAGGCGGCGGCCCGCTTTTCCGCCTGCTTCGCCCGCCGGGACCCCGGCCTCGTCAAGCGCTACCTGGCGGTCTGCGCGGGCCGGCCCGACCCGCCTACCGGGACCATCCGGGAGGACCTTGACGGAAGCAGGGGGCTTCGGCCCGCGAAAACCGCCTACGCCCTCCGGGACGGGGGGGACCGCTTCTGTCTCTTGGAACTGGAACTGGGCACCGGCCGCACCCACCAGATCCGCCGCCACCTTGCCGGCCTCGGGCACCCCATCCTGGGGGACGACAAGTACGGCGACTTTGCCCTCAACCGGGAACTGCGAAAAACGGCGGGCCTCCGGCGGCTTCTCCTCCACGCCTCCCGGCTCATCCTCCCCGCCGGCGGAAACGCCCCTCCCCTGGACATCAGCGCCCCCCTGCCGGATTATTTCCATCTTGCTATCTAAATCACGGTCAGGATAAACACATAGAAATTCGTATTTCCTTAACAGGATAACGAATGATGCAAAAGGGTAAAACGGGAGTTCTGTCTGTTTATTCCTTAATACAGCATAAATACAGCATAGAATAAGCAAATGCCGCATTTATCCTGGCAGTCACTTGACAATATAAAGAAATGATGGGTAAAATAAGGTTTGTTTTAAATTTGGAGGCATCGAGTCCTGTGGATAATCAATTTATAAGAGCTGATTTTGCCGATAGAAAGAGTATGCCCAAAAAACTAAAAGAAATATTGGCGACGCCTCAATTTTGCGGAGAAAAGCTCTTTGAGTTCAAGGCAATTTCAGACTTAAGTAAGGAACTGAAGGACGAGATTACCTGTATCCTGGAATATCCCTATGTTGACAGGCATTACCGCGATACTTTTTACTTTTATCATTCCGCAAAATTTGAAGAATTTTATCGTAATTGTATTCG
>JAITRV010000059.1 GCA_031288215.1 Spirochaetaceae bacterium
TCTTCGCCGCAGACCTGGCAGGCGGGGTTGGGGGCGAGTTTTACCTTGCGGAAGTCCCCGGTCAGGGCGTTGTAGGTGAGGAGGAAGCCCGAAAGGAGGCCCTCCATCCCCAGGAGGAACTTGAGGGCCTCGGAGGCCTGAAGGGTGCCGATGACGCCGCCCATGACCCCCAGCACCCCCGCCTGGCTGCAGGTGGGTACCGCGTCGGGAGGGGGCGGGCTGTGGAACACGCAGCGGTAGCAGGGCCCCTTGCCGGGAAGGTAGGTGAGGAGCTGGCCCTGGAAGCGGATGATCCCCGCATGGGAGAAGGGCTTTTTCAGCATCACGCAGGCGTCGTTGATGAGGAACTTCGCGGGGAAATTATCGGTGCCGTCAATGATGAAGTCGTAGTTTTTGTCGTTGATGATGTCGGCGATGGTGGCGGCGTTGACCCATTCATGGTAGCCGACCACCTCCACATCGGGATTCATGGCATTCATGGTTTCCCGGGCGGAGACGACCTTGGGCTTCCCCACGTCGCTTGTGCCGTGGATGATCTGCCGCTGGAGGTTGGAAAGGTCCACCCGGTCGGCGTCGGCGATGCCGATGACGCCCACCCCCGCCGCCGCCAGGTACATGGCCGCCGGGGCCCCGAGGCCCCCCGCGCCGATGATGAGGACCCTGCCTTCCATGAGCCGTTTCTGGCCCTTCACCCCCACTTCCTTCAAGATGATATGCCGGGAATACCGTTCCAGTTGTTCGTTGGTAAAGGCCATCAGAGGAGCCCTCCTTTCACCACCGTAAGGAGGAAGGTCCCGTCCTCCGACTGGGAGAGGCGGGTCACCCGGTGGCCCTCGTCCTTGAGGCTCCGGGGCACGTTCTGAACCGGTTCGCCGCCGTTGAGCCGCACTTCCAGCACCTGGCCGTCTTCCAGTTCTTCCAGGGCCACCTTGGTTTTTACAAAGGTGATGGGGCATACCACATCGGTAATATCCAGACGGGCATCGATTTCTTGCGTATGCGCGGTTCCGCTCATTTGACCGCCTCCTCGAGGGCTTTTTTCAGGGCCTCCTGCCCGACCCGCCCTATGGTTTTGCCCATCCGCTCCCCCGGCTTGCCGTGGGCCTTGAAGAATTGAATGGCGGCGTCCGCGGCCTTGAACACCTGGTCCTTCTCGAAGACCATGGGCAGGAGGCTGACGCCTTCCTGTATTTCATTGCCGAACATGCCGCCAAAGGAGAGGAGGTAGCCGCCCCGCCCTTCCCAGGCCCCGGAGGGGCAGCTTTTGACGCATTTCCCGCAGAAGACGCATCCGGCTTGTTCAAAGGAGAGGGTCCCGGCATCCTGGTCAACCGCGACCGCCCCGGGGGGGCACACCGCCGCGCAGACGCCGCAGAAGGTGCAGTCCGCCTCCTTCCATTCGGGGAAAACGCTCCCCTTGATGCCGAGATCGTTTTCTTCCGCCTTGAGGCAGTTGTTCTTGCAGCCCGTAATCCCGATTTTGAACTTGTGGGGCAGTTCCTTCCCGAAGTACCGCCCGTCCAGTTCCTCCGCGAGGCCCGTGGTCTCGATGGCCGCGGAGGGGCAGACCGCCTTCCCCTGGCAGGCGGTGACGGTCCGCACCCGGGGGCCGCAGACCCCGACCTGCACGCCCCCGTCGGCCAGTTCTTTTTTTACCGCTTCGATATCCTTGAGGGCGATGAAGGGCACCTCCACCCCCTGCCGGGAGGTAAAATGCACATAGCCCCGGCCGTATTTCCGGGCCACCTCGCTGATGGTGTGGAGCTGATCGGAACCCATCTGGCCTCCGACCACCCTGAGCCGCATAGAAAACGTATCTTTCTGTATCTGCCGCATAAACCCGCCCTTTTTCAAGGCGGCATAATCGACCTCTGCCATGATTTCCTCCCGGGATGAAACGCCCTCGGGCTTTCACCATTCCCACTACGCTATTAAAAGCATGGGTATTCTAGGTGAATGCGGCGCTTATGTCAAGCTCCGGTGAACGGCCCGGGCACAGGCAGTTTCTGTTGCCCGGGGTGAAATTACGGGGAGCCGGAAGGAGCGGCCGGCTCCCCGGCTGTTCAGAATACCGGCGCCAGTTCCTCCACCGCCGGTATATCCATCAACGCTTCCGCCGCCAATTCTTCGGCGGAAACAGGATCTTCCTCCTTTTTAAAGTCCGGGCGGAATTCGACATGTTCCGCTACGATGGCAATCTTGGAGCGGGGCTTGCCGTCGGATCCGGTCCACCGTTCCTGTTTCAGCCGCCCCACCACGCGGACGCCCCTGCCCTTTCGTCCCAGGTTATAGCAGTTTTCCGCCAGTTTCGCCCAGGTTTCCACCTCAAAGAAACTCACCTCCCGTTCCAATCCTGAATCTTGCCTGAAGAAACGGTTGGAGGCAATACTGAAAGTACAAAGGGAAGTCCCCTTGGACGTGGTACGGTAAAGCGGGTCCCGAACCAGGTTGCCTTCGATAAGAATGGAGTTGAGATTGTTCATACATGCCTCCGATATTGAGGACCCCGGATAACATGCCACGGCCAACCGGTCATGGCATGTCTACACCGGTCCTTTGGTAATCCGGCAGGCCCCACGGCCGCCGGTCATAGACGCCGGAGCGCTCCGGGTCCAACGAACCCGCGTCAACCGATCATCTATAATACCCTTCTATATGGCACTCGCATGGAATACGCTTCAATAAAAATAAAAAAAAAGAAAAAAAGAGAGCGTTTTATGACACATGTCATACGAACGCATGAATTGCAAGCGCCAGGGCGGAATCCGGTCCGGCGCGGCGCTTTGAGTAAACGCCCCTGCCCCTTCAGCCGCTTAGTATTCGGAGCGCTGCACCAGCTTTATAATGTACAGTTCAATATAGAAAATGAGGGCATCCCGGCCGCCCAGATTCTGCAAAGTCGGGGATCCGGTGACGATGGCGGTGGCCAGCCGCTTGAGGGCCTCCGGGGTAATCCGGGGAGATTTCTGCAGCCGCAGGGTCCGCCGCAGCCGGTCCCGGACCAGGGCATTAACATCCTCCAGCAGGTTTTTCCGTTCCTTGGCATTCTGGAGGGTGCCCCAGCGGTCTTCCAGTTCCGCCAAGGCGCCGTCCAGGGTTTTTCCCCTGGGGATAAGCACCGCGGCGGTTTTATTTACCGAGGTTTTCAGGACGGAACCCTGGTTCCCGTCAAACCGTTCGCTCTCATCCGCTTTTCTTTCGGCGATTTTATCCGTATTGATGTTCTTTCTCCTGATCAGCCGCATAAATTGCTCGATAATTTGACTCAGGATCGGAATGGAATACCAAAAGGGAAGCAAGATCCGGACATCGGCGAGAATTTCCTTCCGCCCGAGCTTCAGCAGCGCCGCCAGGGGGAGCAGTTTCCCTTTGGTAAAAAGCCCGGAAGGCGGCGCGGGATCCTCGAGGGCCATTTCGCTGTAGGCCAGGTACAGCTTATGGTCCTTGAGCATCGAGAGGAGGAAAGGGGAGACGGTTTTTGTCGTCCGGTATACGAGGTTTTCAAAGGCCCCGTCATTGTCCATGGCCGGTTCATGGTCCAGGGCTTTGAGCATCTTAAACCACCGCTCGACTATCACCTTTCTTACCGGCGGCCGGGCGTTGGAGAGGAACTGGGTGCAGCAGGGAAGCAGGGAGCCCTTCTTTATAAATTGTTGGACCCCGTTCATATCCCGGATGATGAGCAGTTCCGGCAGGTGGTTTTCCTCGGCCATGGTGGTTTCCCGCCGGAGATAGGCCTCCAGGTCATCCTGGGAGTATTGGCCCAGGAGGGCAAGCCCCTTGGTGTCGGTAAATTTGGTAATGGCATCGAGGCTGAAATAAAGGGGGGGCTTTTCCAGGGCGAGGGACAGATTCTTGAGGGCCGTATCCCGGGTTTTAATCTTTGACAATTTAATCTTATAGTAGCCGTTGAACGCGTTCAAGATCTCGAGGGACTGGAGCAGCCCAATATCGGCGGCGCTTAATTCGTCATTACCGCTGATCATCGTGATGAGCATCGTGCAAAAGTAGGTCCAAAAGGAGTAGGAGAATTCCCGGGCGGACTCTAATTCATCCACGCACTCTCCGGGGCGTGTCAATATCCGGTTAAACATCTCCTTGAGATGAACATCCTTCCCCCGGAAGGCGGGGATCAGTTTGTTCTGGAAATAATCTTTATTATTATTTTCCCGGAGAAAATTCCTGATTTTCTGGAATGCCTTCTCCGGAAGGCGCCGTGGAATCAATTCCGGCAGTATTAAGAGGCTGCCGTAATTAGAAAAGAGGATTTTTACAAAGGCCGGGGATTTTTCCCGGAAATCGTCGAGGTACGGGCCCAATCCGTGTGCCATATCCACAACCTTGACCATATCATCGGGGAGGATTATTTTAAAGCGTCCCTCAGAGAAAAAGGGCCCGGCCTCGATTTCCTCTGCTTCATAGGCTTCCCGAATCATCTTTTCATAGAGATCGATCAAGAGAACCGTGAACTCCCGTTCGTTTACGACAATTTTATGGAATTTGTCTTCCTTAAGGCGGGGCAGTTCTTCCCAGACCTTGGAGATGGGATTTACCGCCCAGGCCATCCATTCCGGCTGTTCAAGGGCGAGCCGTTTGGCATGTTGTTCCAGGAAAAAAACAAGTTTCTTTATCTCAATGACGGGTGAATGAATCTTCCTGGCATAGAGTTCCATGACCGCATAAAGATTTAAGTTTTCATCCATACTTGAGCATAACCGAAACGAAATATTTGGGCAAGCGCCCGTAAATAAATACTGTTGCCCTGCTTTGAGGCTTGACAACCTGCGAGCGGCCCGGCATACATAAAACGATGAAGCATTTGTCCCTTCTTATAAAACCCGCATCATCCCTTTGCAATATGCGCTGCCGTTATTGTTTTTATCATGATATTGGCGGCTCCCGGCGG
>JAITRV010000073.1 GCA_031288215.1 Spirochaetaceae bacterium
CAGTTTCCGTATTTCTCCGGGACTGGGCAAGGCCGATTTGAAAAGGACCCGGGGATCGGAACCGAGCCGGGAAAACCGGGAGAGGATCTCCCCCCGTAAATTTTCCTCCTCCCGAAGTACCGCGTCCAGGATATCCCGGCTTTCCGCCGCTTCGAGTTCCTGGGGCAGGTAAAGCAGGGGCGTGGAAATTCGGGGGAGTATATGCCGAATGAGGGTGGATTTTCCCGAACCGTTGGGACCGGAGAGGGCGATCCGGTCATCGGGCCGTATGAATAGCTCAGGGAAGGAGAGGGTCCGCCCTTCCCCCAGGGGGATACTCCCCGGCTCAAGAAAAAGGAGGCGATCCCCCCGGGCCCGCTGTCCTTTCAGGGTGATGCCCCGCTTCCGTTCCTGGGGATTTGCGGCCTTTTCCCGCGCTTCTTCCACCTGTTCCACCCGGTTTTGCATCCGTTTGTACAAATTTGTCCCCACCGCATCTTTGCCGGAAAGCCGGGCCAGGTTTATCTTTCCCCGGGTATCCCGGTCCTTGGGGGCTATCCGCTGTTTTGAAAGCCGGTTTCGGGAACCTTCCACCACCCGCCAGCGCCTCGCGGCCTCCGCCGTAAGGCGTTCCTCCTCTTCCGAAAGCTTTTTCCGCAGATTTCGCTGTTCCATCCGTTCCCGTTCCTCCTCTATCAGCCCCCGGGACACCCCGCCGGGCCGCGGGGTTACGGTCCCCGCCCGAAGGAAAAGGCAGTTCCCGCAAAGGCCGTCCAACAGGGCCCGGTCATGGCTCACCAGGAGGCCGATCCCCCGGTAAGCCGCCAGGGCGTCCCGTACCAGGACAGCGGCTTCCTTATCAAGGTGATTGGTAGGCTCATCTACCGCCAGCAGGGCGGGATTCCGCCAAAGAGCCGCAGCCACCTGGAAGCGTTTCCGTTCCCCGTGGCTCAAGGCCTCCCAGCGGTAGGGCCAATCGGCTTCTATCCCGAGGCTGTCCATAAGACGGCCCGCGGCATTATCGGCGGCAAAAAAGAGATCCTCCCAGGATTCGGGGATTTTTTCGGTACGCTGGGGGCAGTAAAGGTTGTCCGCTATTCCCCGGATGCTTCCCGCACCGGGGGACAGAAGCCCCGCCGCCAGAAGGAGCAGGGTGGTTTTGCCCGCGCCGTTCTCCCCGGTAATGCCGGTCCAGCCCGGGGCAAGCTCAAAACTGATATTCTTCAACACCGGGTGTATTGAGGAAGGGTAGGAAAACTCAACGGAGTTAAAGGATAAAAAAAGACGAGCCATGGGGCCTCCACAGGGAATCCGCTCCCCGGAACCTATAGGTTCATTGCGGCATCCCCGGACAGGTAAATTTGACCGGGGGTAATGAAAGACCCCCGGCTTCCCGTGCCGGGCTCATCGGAGGGTTCTCAGGAGGGTACGTAATTCAGGGTCCGCGGCGATCTTCCCCGGGGAGGCGCCGGCAGCCTCCTGGGACTGGAGGATGATCTCGTCCCCGGGGGCTACCCGGTCAAAGAAGCCCCGCCGGTTGATGAGCCCCGAGGAGACCTCCTCGTCTATCCGCTCGATAACCAGGGTACCCACCACATCGTCCTCGGAATAGGACAGCCCCATCCCCTCGTTCCTGACCGTCGGCCGCCCCTGTTTGACGATTTCGTAGACCGTCTCCGGCACAACCCCGTCGGCTTTGCCCTTGTCGATGAGGCCCTGGGCGGCCCGGCGCTGGACCAGGCTTCCCCGGAAGGGGAGGGCGGCGCCGATCTGCTCCACCAGGTCCAGGGAGGCGTTCCGCAGCCGGTCCGTCCCGGTCTTGAAGGCGGAGAGGGTGAGGGCGGGGGCGCCGGTGCGGCCCACGAAGAGTTCCCCCCGGAGGGACAGATCCCGTTCCCCCTCGAAGACCGAGATGACCAAAAAGTAATCCGCGCCGGCTTCCCGGGCGGTACGGAATGCCTGGGAAAAGGAGGGCTGCCGCAGGTCCAGGTCCAGGCCCTGGATGTTCCGGTGGTGGACCAGGATATCCCGGATATAGGCGGCGGCCACCGTTCCGGCATCGGCGTGGTAGAAGGCGGATTGGGAATTCACCGAAAAGACCGCCACCTTCCAGTGGCGGCGGAAGATTTCCACCGGGTCCACGGACCAGCGCCGGAAAAGGGCGTCCGACAGGAGTGCGTCGTAGGCCTCCACCGCGTCCGTGAGGGAGGTATCCCCCTGCCCCTGTTCCTGGAGGAGCCGCAGTTCCTCCAGAAAGCGGGCGGGGTAGCCCTCCAGCCGCAGGAGTTCCGCATAGTTTCGCCGCTCCCGGGCAAAGGGGTTCAGCCGGAGGCCCCGGCGGTATTCAAAGAGGGCCTGGTCGATGAGGTTCCGGCCGCGGAAGTCCTGAGCCCGGGCAAAATGCCAGGCGGCCCAGTTCCGGCGGAGAGGGTCCTCCAGGCTGGTACTGCTGAGAAGGGTCTCCTCCAGGACGGCGCGGACAAATTCATCTTCCGGGTCCACCGTAACCGCCGCCGAGAGGACCCCCAGGGCATCGGCGGTCCGCCGGAGCCGGATAGAGGAGAGGCCCTTGAGGTACCAGGCGCCGATGTCGCTGCGGTCCGCCGCGATAGCCTCGTCCGCCAGCCGGGCGGCCTCCTCGTACTGCCCCGACCGGTAGCGGAGGGAGGCCAGAAGGGTCCGGGCGGGGCCGTAGCCGCTGCGGTAGAACAGGGCCTGCTCGGTATAGCGGATGGCCGCGGGGAAGTTCCCCGCCTTGGCGTTGAGATAGCCCGCATAGTAGTAGATCCGGTAGTCCCCGGGATGGGCCAGGAGGGCCCGGTCTATGGAAGAAAGGGCGGCGGCGGTATCCCCCAGGGAGCCCTGGACCAGGGCCAGGGAAACCAGGAGCCGCCGGTCGTCGGGATAACGCCGGATAGCCTCCCGGTAGCGGATAACCGCGTCCCCTGATCGGCCCCGGGCTATGTCCAATTCCCCCTGGGCAAAAAGGGCTTCCCGGTTGTAGGGTTCCCGGGTGAGGACCCAGGCGATCACCGGTTCCGCCTCCTCCAGCCGGCCCAAGGCGATAAGGGTAAAGGCCTCCAAATTCGCCGGTTCCAGATTGCTCCGGGCCAGGGTCCGGGCCTTCCGTACCCAGCTCAGGGCCTGGTCGAATTCCCCCAGCTCGTAGTAGCACTCCGCCAGGGCCGAGGTGGCCTCGGCATGGGCCGGACTCTGCCGGAGGCACTCCAGGAAGGACTCCGCCGCGGAATACCAGTCCTCGGCGGACATAGAAGCCCGGCCCCGCTCATAGGCCGCGGCGGTACCCCCGGCCTGGGCCCCGAGGGGCTCCCCCCAGAGGAGGAGGACCAGGATCCCCAGGATCAGCCCCGGGAGGAAGCCCCGGAGCGGGGAGGGGATCATGAGACCTTCTCCTGTTGGAGGATGATCTTGACGGCGTTAATCTTGTGATCCCCCATATCCTGGACGATAAATTCATGGCCCCCGTATTCGACCTTTTCGTATTTCACCGGGATCTTCCCAAAGAGGTCGAAGACAAAGCCCCCCAGGGTATCGAAGTCTTCTACCGGCAGTTCCAGGCCGAGTTCCGTGGCCAGATCCTCCAGATTGACCCGGGCGTTGCAGAGGTAGACCCCCTCTCCCAGCTTGAGGACATCCTCGGTCTCGTTGTCGAATTCATCCTGAATGTCCCCCACGATCTCCTCTATGATGTTTTCCATACAGATTATTCCCGACACCCCCCCGTATTCGTCCACCACCACGGCGATATGCACCCGGCGGCGGCGCAGTTCCCGCAGAAGGTCGTCGATATGCTTCGATTCGGGGACAAAAAAGGGCTTGCGCAGGAGCTTGCGGATGGAAAAGTCCTTTTCGTGAACCAGGCTTTTCAGCACATCCTTGACGTAGAGGACCCCCACCACATTGTCGATGGTATCCTCATAGACCGGAAACCGGGAGTGTTCGCTCTCGGCGATACGCTGCAGGGTTTCCTCCCGCCCGGCGTCCAGGGAAAGAAATTCCGTATCGATCCGGGATACCATCACCTCCTTGGCGGTGGTGTCCGACAGTTCCATCACCCCCCGGATCATGTCCTTCTGATCCGATTCCAGGGCCCGGTAGATCTTCTGATCGATCCTGGGTTCGCTTTTTTTCTTAAAGAGCTTCTTAATTGCCGTAAGATTCATAGAATACGCTCCCCGGATAGTTCCTCCAAAAGACGTTCCTGTAATTGAAGCATGGGTTCGGTCTCCTCATTGGTCGCATGATCGAGACCGTCCAGATGAAGGATACCATGAATGACGAGGCGGCGTAACTCCTCGTCCTGAGAAACATGGAAAAATTCGGCGTTCTCCGCCAGGGCTTCCAGGGAAATCACGATATCCCCGGGTAAATACCGGATTCCCCCTGCTTCTTCCAGGGTTTCCCCCAGGGGAAAGGAGAGAACATCCGTGGCCTCGTCCCGGTTACGGAAATACGCGTTCAGGGATCGGATATAGGGGTTGCCGCAGAGCAGCACCGAAAGATCCCAGCCGTCCCGGCCCAATTTTTCCAGGACCCGCAGGGAATAACGGTGAAGCCGGTCCTGCCATGGAGGGAGGGGAACCTCCTCGGCCTGTACCTCCACCCGGTTCATGGGGCCCCTCCCTCGGGAAGCCGGTTGCCGTTGGAGACAGGCGCCTCCCTGGGCAGCTTCGGGTACTCGATTCGGGAATGGTAATACCCCGCCAGGACCCGGACAAAGGCGTTTTTTATGGTTTCCAGGTCCCGGAAGGTCAGTTCCGATTCCGAAAGCTGGCCGTGTTCCACCTTGTTCATGATCAGTTCCTGGATGAATTTCTCAAGCCGGGCAGGACTGGGCTTCTTCAGGGTTCTGGTGGCTGCCTCGGTCACATCGGCGAGCATCACCACCGCGGATTCCCGGGAGCGGGGGGGCTTGCCGGGGTAGGTAAAGTCCTCCATGTTCACCGCGGACTTTGAGTCCGCCCCTTCCCGTTTCAGGGCTTCGTTGTAGAACCAACTGATCACCGAATTGCCGTGATGTTCCGCGATGATGTCCGTCACCTCCCGGGGAAGGCCGAGGAGCCGGGCTTTCTCCACCCCCAGCTTGACGTGGCTGCGGATCACCGTGGCGGAAAGCCGGGGGGCAATGTCGTCGTGTTTGTTGTAGACCGTCTGGTTTTCCACAAAGTAATCGGGCTGTTCTATCTTGCCGATGTCGTGGTAATAGGCCCCCACCCGGGCGAGGAGGGCGTTGGCCCCGATATCCTGGCAGGCCGTTTCGGCGAGGTTGCCCACCATCACCGAATGGCTGTAGGTCCCCGGTGCGGTGGTGAGCAGCCGCTTGAGGATCGGGGCATTGAGATCCGAGAGTTCTATCAGCCGGAACACGGTAACCGCGTTCAGCACGTGTTCCAGGGGGGGAAGGAAACCCAGGACCAGCATCCCTGAAACGATGCCGTTAAAGGCCCCGGAGAGGAGAATGAAGGGGTAATCCGAAGGGGGCGTCCTCTGGAGGAGGAGGATCGCCGCCGTGGCGACGCAGTTCGCCCCGGCGACGATAAACCCCGCCATGATGAGGTCCATCCGCCGTTCCACCCCCCGGAGGCTGTAAGACGCGACGACCCCGGAACAGAGGGCGAGGATGTACGAGGAGGTGTCGAAAACCCCGGAGAGGAAGGCCCCCAGGGGGAGGAGCAGGGACAGGATGATGGCTATCCGGGAGCTTATCAGGATCGAGGGAAGCATTACCATCAGGGCGGTGGGGAGGAGAATCACCGAAGGAAAGTCCCGGATGCTGAAGTTGATCCCCCGGAGCAGGAAGGCCGTGATAAAGTAGACCGCCGTCAGGGAGGAGAGGAAGTACACTTCCGGGAGGGTGAGGATCCGTCCTATGGTACGGCGGCCCATCAAAAAGGCGAAGAGGCCGTAGAGCATGAGGAGGATCAGGATCCGGGCGATGATGATCCGGGGTTCCCTCACGGAAAGGGTCATGTGGAGGGCCCGGAGTTTGACCATATCCTCCTCGGTGATGACAAAGCCCTTGCGGATGATCCGATCCCCCCGCTGGATTTCCCGTATCACCGGCTCCAGCCGGGCATTGAGTTCCTCCAGCCGCTGCTTCGTATCCTCCGGGGAGAAGAACACGTTTTCCTTGACAAAGGGGGAGAGGAGATCCGCCGCGATAGAATCAAAGGGCTTAGGATAATTTTCTCCGATAATAAAACGGTTCGCCGCGTCCCGGAAATTGGCCTTGGTGGTGAGCCGGTCAAACCTGATCCGTTCCCGTTCCGTTCTGGACCCGGAATTGTGAAGGAGCTCCACCACATCGGGGTTGTAGATCTCAAGCCCCCGTTCGGGGAGGGCAAAGATCCCGGTCTCTATCAGGTGTTCCAGGGTTATGGAACCGTACTCCGGGAAACCTTCCCGATCCGGGGCCTGGAAAAGGGCCCCCAGGGTAACATTGGAGAAGATGCCGGGGAATTCCGCGTGGATGGCGAACTGAAAGGCCTCCAGCGAAATCCCCTCCTCCCGGAAGAACCGGAGGATCAGGGTCGTAAAGCGGTTGTAATCCTCCCGCATCTCGGCCGCGACGGTATGGTTGTACTTGAACACCGCCGGAACCAGCCGTTCCTGGGCATCCAGCCTCAGCCGGGTGGCTTCTTCGTCCACAAAGGAGAGGGGCTGTTCCGCCGCCACATCCCGTTCCGCCACCTTGCCCGCGGCGAATTCGTCCAGGTCACCGGAAAAGTCCGCCTGCCGTCCCCCGCTGCCGATGATCACCGTCACCACCAGGACCAGGGAAGCGGCCCCCGTCGCCAGGGCGGCGCCCAGCCGGGGCCGGGGAGGTTTCAGGCTTTTCAGGAAGACGCTGCCTTCCAGCGCGTCGTTATTTTTTTTCATTATCATAAGCCTGTATTATCTTTTTGATGAGGGGATTCCTGACCACATCGGCGGTGTTGAGGTAGCTGATATGGAGCCCCTCCACCGAGGACAGGATGGACAAGGCATGGAGCAGCCCGGAATCAATGCGCTTGGGGAGATCTATCTGGGTGGTATCCCCGGTGATCACCGCCCGCGCCCCCTGTCCTATCCGGGTGAGGAACATCTTCATCTGCTCCTTGGTGGTATTTTGGGCCTCGTCCAGGATGATGACGCTGTCGTTAAGGCTCCTCCCCCGCATATAGGCCAGGGGGGCAATCTCGATGGCCCGGCTTTCCTCCAGCCGGCGGATGACCTCATAGGGGACCAGGGCTTCCATGGCATCGTAAAGGGGCCTGAGGTAGGGGTTTATCTTCTGGGTCAGATCCCCCGGGAGAAAACCCAGGTTCTCCCCGGCCTCCACCACCGGCCGGGTTAAGACCATTTTCCGTATCTTCTTGGAAAGCACCAGCCGCAATGCCTCGGCAATGGCCAGGTAGGTCTTGCCGGTCCCCGCGGGACCCACGCAGAAACTGATGTCGTGGGACCGCATCCCCAGGACATACCGCGCCTGGTTCGCCGTCCGGGGAAAAACCCGGATAAACCCGTGGGGTATCTGGATGAGGGCTTCCCGCAGGAGTTCGGGACCCCCTGGGCCCACGCCCTCCCGAGGCCCCTCCCCGCGGGTCTCCGCGCCGGCGCTCTGCGGGGGAAGTTCAAAGGGAACGATAGTCCCTGCCAGGGCCCGGACATAATCCGGAGAAGGGTTTTCACCCTCCCGAACAGCGGCTATTAGACTATCTATCATCGTTCTGAACCGCCGGACGGCGGTTTCATCAACCCCCTCCAACCGTATCTCATTCCCCCGGGTTGCGATCCGCCCTCCCAGGGAACCTTCGATGACCTTCAGATTCCCGTCATTGGCCCCGCATACCCCGGACAGAACCTCCCGGTTGTCCAGTACGATGGTAATACTATCCTCCAAATAAACCTCTATATGGGGAGTGTAATCCCCCGGAACAGGGAAGTCAAGGGGCGCATTGCGCCACAATTTTTCTAAGTGAAAAGGGGGTGTGAGCCAAAATAAAAACCGAGCCGAACCATCTAAGAGATTATACTACAAGGAATGAGGCAAATTACTAAATTTCGACAGGATAAAGAATTAAAAACCCTTGTACCGTCCGGAATTCTCGTAAATAGGCTTTATTTTAAGTCTATGTCTATACAGGACGTAGACTTAATTTCGGCTAGATTTTATTATGGCGCAACACGGAGCGGGATTTCCTGCGTTGGGGCATTTTTTCCTGAAACTGAGATGCCGCGCTTCATTTGTTTTTGCTTGACAAACATCGCGCTTGTCCGCTAGGCTTAGTCAAATTTTTAAGGAGGATGCGGGTGAAGATACAACAGCGGGGGATTGCCGCGGGTTTCACGATCGTGATCGTGCTGCTCTGCCTCTGTGTCTTTGCCCTCTTCTTCGGGAGTATCGCCATTCCTCCGGAGCTCATGGGGAGCATCCTCCTGGGCCGGGAAGGGGAGAGCCCCCTGGCCCGGATCGTGTGGGAGTTCCGGCTGCCCCGGATCGTCATGGCCCTGCTGGTGGGGATGATGCTCGCCGCCGGGGGAACCATTTCCCAGGCGGTGTTCAGAAATTCCCTGGCGGACCCCTACATCATCGGCATCAGTTCCGGGGCGGTGGCCGGGGCGGTGCTGGCCTTTATGCTGAAACTGCCGGACGTTTATTACGGCCTCTTTGGATTCCTCAGCGCGGCGGGGGCCAGCTTCCTGATTTTCCGCTTCTCCTCCCGCCGGGGGAGCGCCGATACCTCCCAACTGCTCATCATCGGCGTGGCGGTCAGCGCCTTCCTCAGCGCCGTGACCTCTTTCTGCATGTACCTGGCGGGACAGGATTCCTACCGGGTCGTGATCTGGACCATGGGCTACCTGGGCTCCGCTTCCTGGGGCCGGGTCCTCTTCCTGACCCTTCCCCTGACCGCGGGGCTCCTCTACTTCCTGTACCACCGCCAGGACCTGGACGCCCTGCTCCTCGCCGATGAGGAGGCCCATTCCCTGGGGCTTTCGGTGGGACCCCTCAAGACCCGGCTCCTTTTGGCGGTCAGCCTCCTGGCCGCCTTTTCGGTGGCCTTTACGGGGATGATAGGCTTCGTGGGTCTCATCGTCCCCCATGCCATGCGCCGGCTCGTGGGGAACAGCCACGGCAGGCTCATTCCCCTGGCCGCGTTGGGGGGAGGGGCCTTCCTCCTCTTTGCGGATATTCTGGCCCGGACCCTCCTCGCCCCGGCGGAAATCCCTATCGGGGTGGTAACCGCCTTCTTCGGGGCCCCCTTTTTCCTGTTCCTGGCAACCCGCATGGGTAAAGGAGGCCCCCGTGGATATTGAGGTGGGGGATCTCCGTTTTGCCTACCATGACCGGGAGATCCTCCGGGGAATTTCCCTCTCCCTCCGCTCCGGGGAATTCCTGGGACTCCTGGGCCCCAACGGTTCGGGGAAATCGACCTTTCTCAAAACCCTTTTGGGATTTCTCAAAGGCCGGGGGCGCATCGTTTTTTCCGGCCTTTCCGGGGCCGGGGGCCCTTCCGCTTCCGCTGACCCTTCGGCCACGGCTGACCGGTCCCGGCTCCTCGCCTTTGTCCCCCAGCGTCCGGGCCTGTCCATGCCCCTGCCGGTTCGGGATCTGGTCATCATGGGACGGCTCCCCCACCTCCGTTCCCGCTGGGCGGGGTACGATGCCGCCGACCGCCAAAAGGTGGCGGCGGTCCTTTCGGCCTTGGGGATTGAGGACCTGGCGGACCGGGATGTTACCACCCTTTCCGGCGGCGAGGCCCAGAAGGTGATCATCGCCCGATGCCTGGTCCAGGAGGGGGAGTTCCTCCTCCTGGATGAGGTAACCAACGGCCTCGATCTGAACCACACCATCGAAATCATGGAACTGATGCGGCGGAAGGCCGACGAGGAGGGGAAGGGCATCGTGGCGGTGTTCCACGACCTCAACCTCGCCGCCCAATACTGCGACCGGATCGTCATCCTCAAGGAGGGGTCCGTCCGGGGACAGGGCAGCCCCGAGGAGATCCTCACCGAGGAACTGGTGGAGGAAATTTACGGCATCCGGCCCCTGGTCTTGCCGGGGAAGGACGGAAAGCCCATCATACTGCCCCGGCGGGACCCGAAGGCCCTTCCGCCGCCGGAAAAACAGGAGGAGGGGAGCGCTTCCGCTTCTTTACCGTAAGGAGGAAGGTATGCGAAGAACGTTCGGGCTTTGGCCCCTGGTCCTGATCCTGGCGGGTCTCCTCTCCGGCTGTACCCGGCAGGGGAAGGCGGCGGAAGGCGGGGAAGCCGCGGGGCCGGAGCCGGAGCAGGAAAGGGCCGGGGAACTCTACTGGACCGAAAGCTCCGGTCCCGAGGGGGAGCGGATCACCGACCGCTTGGGGAACTCGATACCCCTGGGGCGTTACCGCCGGATCGTGGTGCTTTCCGCGGGGGCGGTGGAAACCCTGTACTTAATCGGCGCACAGGAGGCGATCCTGGCCATCCCCCAGTACCGGGAACCGGTCTGGCCCGAGGAGCAGACCGTCCTCCTCCCCACCGTCGGCAGCCAGGCCCGGCCCAACCGGGAAGTCATCGTATCCCTGGAACCGGATCTGATCATCGGAAACACGATGACCGGTTCCGTGGTGGAGGAATTCAGCCGCCGCCGCTACCCGGCCATCGTCCACGGGGCCTACAACATGGAGGATATCTTTAACAGCGCCCTGTTGATGGGCCGGCTGACCGGCAGGGAAGAAGAGTCGCAGTCCCTGGTGGCGGAAAAGCGGGCGAAACTCGCCGCCATCAGAGCGGAACTGGGGGAACAGCCCCTCCGGCTCAAGGGGGCGTTCCTCTACGCCGCCAACCCCATCATGGCCTTTAGCGGCGCCACCCTGGCGGGGGAGATCCTCCGCATCTTAGGGACGACGAACATCGCCGAAGACCTGGACGCCGCCCAGCCGATTCTTTCGCCGGAATACCTCCTCGCGTCAAACCCGGACTTCCTCTTTGGGGCCCTGTCCCTCACCGATCCCGCGGAGGTCTTGGCCGCGGATCCGGCGATCCCCCAAACCCGGGCGGGCCGGAAGATGCACATCCGTATCGTCCCTTCCGCCCTCTTTCTCCGCTCCTCCCCCCGGATGGTGGAGAACCTCCTGGAACTCTTTGAGGAAGTAAAGTCCTTTTCATCTGAGGAATGAGAAGGGAATGGACGCTCAGCGGGCATCCCCTTCTCGATTCTCCATTTACCCCAAAGCAAACGCCCCAATCCGCGCGGGCGGCCCTGGCTACTTCAGCGCTTCTCCGGCGTGGCGGACAAAGATCCGCTGAATCGCGGGGTATTCTCCCAGTCCTTTGAGAACCGGGACGGCCTGGTATCCCTGGGCGGTCAGGATGCTTTTCCAGGAATCTTCTTCGTCCCCTGCCATGTCGTTATTCGCGTGATCCCCTGCCACGATCATCAGGGGGGAAAGAACCACCTTGGTGATGCCGCCGGTTCCCCGGAGGGCCGCAACGACATCGTCCAGGGAGGGGCTTGCCTCCACGGTGCCGATGTAGTAGCGCGCGATTCCCCGGGCCTTGATCATCCGGTCCAGTTTCGCATAGGCGGCGTTGGCCTCGTGGTGGGTCCCGTGGCCCATGAAGACCACCGCGGTATGATCGTCGGCGTACTGCCGGGTTTCGGCGATGAGGGCATCGATAACCTCGTCGTAATCGGCGTCGGTGATCAGCAGGGGTTCTCCGTAGCGAATCCGGGTAAACCGCTTCTCGAAGGGTTTGAACTCCTCAATGACGCTGTCGTACTCTTCCCCGTTCATCACATGGGTGGGCTGTACCAGGACTTCCTTCACCCCGTCCTTCACGAGCCGCTTTATGGCCTGTTCCACATTGTCGATCTTGAGCCCTTCCTCCCGCGCCAGTTTGTCGATGATGATCTGGCTGGTAAAGGCCCGGCGTTGTTCATAGCCCGGATAAGCGGCGGCCAGGGCCTTTTCAATGGCCCCGATGGTTTTTTCCCGGGAATCATTGAAACTGGTACCGAAGCTGACCACCAGGAGTACCGGCTTTTTTGCGGCTCCCGGAGGGGGCGTGCTTCCACAGGCCATCAAGCTCATAAACAGCACCGTTAAGGCTGCTGTACCGGAAATTTGGAAAATGTTTTTCACGATCTCCTCCTCAATAAAAATAAAAAAGCCATGGCATAACACCATGGCTTTTGATACACCGGTATACACCCGGGCATCCACGTATCACATCCTCCGGTTTTGCGCGGAACAATATGATATTGGTAACCCGGCTTTTACGGTAACGCCCTTGCGAGGGACTTCCACCCTACTTCCCCATCAAACTGGCCGCTCTTATTGTACCAGGCATTCGGCGGGATTGTCAAGAATTATTTAAAAAAAGCCCCCCCTCAACCAAGCCGGAAAAACCGGGTATCCGCCGGATTTCCGCTCAGCGTTTGCGGCCGATGAAAATGAAAAAGAAGCCCGGGGCATCCTGTCCGCCGAAGGGAAGACAGGATACCGGCAGGAAGATCGAAGAAAGGGGCGACGCTCTCCCTGCTTTTCCGGGCAATTTTTTACTTCACTCTTTTTTTGCCTGTTCCAGGGCATCCGCTACCGCTTCAAGAAACTGGTCGTAGGCAATGGTGGCGCCGCTGATCGCGTTGATCTCCCGGAGGTCCCCAATTTCCCGGTAATGACGGGCGTATTGTTCCATGGCCCGGACCGCAAGCTGGGCCTTATCGTAGTAGACCTGATTGGAGATTTCCCCGTTGATTGTACCGTACTTCTCGTCCTTGAGACTCCCGTCCTTTTGCCAGGTAATAAACCGGCAATCGCCGACCTTTCCCCCGGCGATGGTGAGGGTAACCTCCCCCCAGGCGCCGGTATCGTCCTCCCCGCTCTTCCCCTTATAAACCCCGTCGGTATACTCCGGCCTGCCGCATCCCGCCAATACCAGCAAGGCCGCCGGCAGGACCATGATGAAAAAACGATGTTTTCTGCTATCCATCAGGGCCGCCCCTCATTTTCTACAATCCGGGCGATCCGCCCGTGTTCCAGCACCACCGTCCGCTCCGCGTCCTCCGCCACCTCCGGATCATGGGTAACCACAATAATCGTGCTGCCCTCGGCGTGGAGCTGCTTAAAAATGTCGATGACGATCTGCTCGTTGGCTTCGTCCAGGTTTCCCGTGGGCTCATCCGCCAGGATCAGCGCGGGATAGTTGATCAGGGCCCGGGCGATGCAGACCCGCTGCTGTTCCCCCCCGGAAAGCTGGCTGGGCAGGTGCTTTGCCCGGTCGGCAAGGCCCACCCGTTCCAAGGCTTCCAGGGCTTCCCCTTCGTCGGGCATACTGTGGTAGTACTGGGCCACCATGACGTTTTCCAGGGCGGTGAGATAATTCACCAGGTGGAACTGCTGAAAGATGAGGCCGATCTTGTCCCGCCGCAGGGTCGTCAGGTTTCTGGCGCTTTCCCGGGAAATGTTGAGGCCGTCGAGGAACACCGAACCGGCGCTGGGTTTATCCATGCAGCCGATAATGTTCATCATCGTGGTCTTCCCCGATCCCGAGGGTCCCATGATCGCCAGCCATTCCCCCTGCTTTACCGAAAGGTTTATGTTTTGCAGGGCACGGAGGTTTCCGTACTCCTTGGAAACCTCCTTGAGTTCCAATAACTCCATATCATTCTCCTCGTAACACGATGGCAGGGTCCACATCGGTGGCCCTCCGGACCGGGATGAGACAGGCCAGGGCGGTGATCCCCACCGAGGCGATCACCGTGACCGGTATCAGCAAGGGCTTGAAGCCGATGGACCGGCTGAAGACATTGATGCTCACTATCTGGGCAAAGAAGAAGCCGAAGAGGGCCCCCAGGAGTCCGCCCAGGGTACCCAGGAATATCCCCTCCCCCAGGAACTCCCCGATGAGGCTCGAGTTGGCCGCCCCCAGGGCTTTCCGCAGGCCGATCTCCTTGCGCCGTTCCGCCACCACCGCCATCATGGTGGTGGCCACGCAGATCATGATGAGCAGCAGGACGATCACCGTGACCAGGTAGATCAGGGAGCGGAGTTTGGTAAGGACTGCCCCTTCGGATTCGGTGAGCCGCTTTACCAGCCGGGGGCTGATCCCGCCGACCCCCGCCCGTATCCGGTCCGCCAAGGATTCCAGTTCCTCGGCGGAGGCGGAGATGCTGCACTCCACCACGTCAAGTCTGCCCCCTTCGCCCATCATATCCTCAAAATCCGAGAGGGCCATGAAGATGAAGGCTTCCTCGGTGCCGCCGGTCTGGACCACCCCGGAGACCCGGAAAAGGCGGCCTTCGGAAAACCCGTCGCCGCCGGTGATCTTCCGGCCGCCGGCGGCGGCGCCGTTAATGGTGAACTCGTTCCCCGGGAGGAGGCGGATCCGGTCGGCCACCTCCGCCCCGATCAGGGCCTCCCCGCTTGCTTCGGGCCAGCGGCCCTGGACCAGCCAGTACGGGCTGGTCTTCCGGGCTTCCGCCAGGACGGTGCCCGCGGCCATGAAGGGCTGCTCGTTGATCTTCACCATCTGGTAGCGGTAGGGGGCGGCCCCCACCAGGGCGTCGGCGGGAAGGTAGGTTAGGGCCTCCCCGAGGCGGTCCATGCCGATGGTGGCCTCGTTCCCCGAAGGGACCAAGACGAAGTTGGTCCCGTAGGACCGGAACTCCTGGCCCATTTGCCGGGGGATGTCGTAGTAGATGGTCACAAGCCCCGAGAGGATGGTGGCCCCCACCGCCACCGCCAGGAGGGCCACGATCATCCGGGACCGCCGGCGGAGGAGGGAACTGGCCACCATCTTGAGGTAGAAGCGCTGCTTTTTCATGCTCCCCCCTTTCCGTTCCCCTCCTTTACCGGCCATGAAGGACCTCCGCGGGCCTGAGGGAGAGGAGGAGGCGGATCGAGGGAATGCTCCCCGCCATGGTGACCAGGAACACCAGCACCGCCACCAGGGGAATGACCAGGGGCTTAATCTCAATGGCGGAGCCGAAGACCGATTGGCCGATGATCCGGGCGAAGAGGAGGCCGGCGAAGTAGCCCGCCACCCCCCCGAGGATTCCGGTGATGCTGATCTCCGTCAGGACCAGGGCGCTGATGGGGCTGTCCTGGGCCCCCACCGCTTTGAGGAGTCCGATTTCGGCGGAGCGCTCCATCACGCCGGCGGTGACCAGGTTGGAAATCCCCAGGGCGGAACCGGCGAGACTCAGGGCGGTAATGAGGAGCATCAAAAGCTGGGTTTTCTTGAGGATCGCCCCCTCGGATTCCGCCACCTGCCGGATGGGCTTGGACACCGCGTCGGTGATCACCTCGTCAATCTGATAGCAGATGGCGCTCACGTAGGCGGTGCAGTACCAGGTCTCCCATTCCTTGATGGAAAGGCTCCGGGGGTCCTGGGCGGCCCGGCGGGAAAGCTCGTTATCCGGGGTGGTGAGGGCGCTGACCTCCACGGTGCTCACCAGCCCCCTCCGGTCCGCCAGGGCCTGGGCCCGGGCCAGGGGCACGTACACCGCCTCGTCCTCATCCCCTCCGGCGTTGAACACCGCCTCCACGGTAAAGGCCTCCCGCCCGGCGGGCCCCTCCAGGGTGAGGGGGTCGCCGACCTCCAGGCCGTACCGCCTCGCCACGGCCTGTCCCACCATGGCGCCGGAACCCTCGTCGTCCCGGATCCAGGAACCTTCCACGGCCCACCAGTTCTTCATGTTCCGCATCCCCGTATCCAGGCTTTCCCCGGTGGGGAGGTCCAGGTGGTGGCTAAACCAGGTCCCCACCAGGCGGACCTCCTCCCCCTGGCCGTTGGCCTTGACCCAGGTGTTGAGGTAGGGAGTAAAGTCCACGATGTTGAAGGCCCAGAAAATCGTTTTGATGTTTCCCATCTCTTCTTCTTTTAAATATTTATCCGATACCCCGGACCCCTCGCTCACCCCGTAGAGATCGTCCAGGAGGGACGCCCCCCGGGGAAACACGTTGATATTGGCGCCGTAGGTTTTTAATTCCTGATTGACCTTGTCTCCCACATCCAGCATGACGTTCAGCATGGCCGTCGCCAGGGAAGCCCCCAGGGCCACGGTGAAGGCCACCATAAGCATCTTTCCTTTTTGCCGGAAAAAAGCGCCCTTTACCATTCTCCAAAACATCGAAGTTCCCCCTTCATTTGAACCGGACCTTTTCGTTTTCCAGATTCCCGAGTTCTACCACCATCTTCCCGTCCCGGAGGCTGTAGGCCAGGGGAACCGGGTTACAGCCCCCCTTAAAGCCGATGGTGGAAATATTCATCACCACATCGCAGAGCCGGCAGATCACCTGCCCCTTCCGTTCATAATACCCCGTAGCCCCGCAAATGTCGCAGGCATCCAGGCCCACGCCGTAGGCGATCTCGTTCTTCTTAATCACGATGAAGCGCACCTCCGTCTGATCCGAAGCGATATAGGCGAAACGGTGGAGGCGGCCGTCTTCGACCTGTTCGATGGGGATGGTGATCTCCTCCCCGGCGATGGTCATGGGTTCCGCCGGGGACAACTCCACCCCCCGCTCGGTATAGGCCTTGACCACCGTCACCGCCAGCACCGAAACGGCAAAACCCGCCGCCACGGTGGCGCACCAGCGCCGGTTGGTCCTCAGGCGGGCCCGGATCTTCCGGTTTTCGGCGGGATTTTTCCCGGAAACGGGGGTCTTGAGGCTCGCCATGAACAGGCTCAGGGGAAGCAGGAAGCTTATCCCCATGAGGCAGTAGAGAAACACCCTATTGTTATTGACCGCCGCGGCAATGAGCCAAAAGACCCAACGGATCATGGGAATGATCCGCCGGGCCAGGAGGAACTGCACGATGACGACCAGTTGGTTGGCCATATTAATCACCAGGGCGATGGTGAGGAGCACTTTAAGCCGCCCCGAAGCGAGGGCCTTCCCGGCCTTATAGAGCGCCAGGGCGGTAAGAATAACCGTCGCCAATCCCACGGTAAAGCCGATGAGCTTAAACAGAAAATCGGTGCTCAGGATGGTTTCATCGGCCAGGACAAATTCCGTCGGATAGAGAAAAATAGGAGGCAGGGCATAGAACAGCAGGGTTCCCAGGAGCAGGGCGGTAACCCCGCCGGGAATGGCGCCCGCCAGGGACGGCCTTTTTTGCAGAAACGGGAGTTTCCCGAAGGGCTTTTGCAGGGCCCCCCACAAAAAAAGGATATGGACAATTCCGAATATGATGGCAAAGGATAAAACCCAGAGATTAAAGAAACCCCGGCTGATAAGGGCGGTGGTCCGGCGGAGGACCGCGATGACCAGGGCCCCTCCGGTACCGGCAGCGCAGCCCCAAAGGGCCGGCATCTTCCGGATTTCCCCGTCTCCTTTCCGTAATACCGCCCATACCATGGCGGTCAATATCCCTGTGGTCAATAAATTCTCGATCACCTGGATGAAGTATCGCAGCATAGTTCCCCTTTCTTTTCAAAGAAGCCGGAGGGCAGCGCGCCCTCCGGTCTTCACGTTTTTTTATGTATGCGGCGGGCGGAGTTCCACGGCAAAGCCGCAGAACTCCGGCAAACCTTACGAACCTTAGTTCCCTACCAGGCCGGGCCGGCGTAGTTTACGGTCCACTCCGCCACCAGGGGAGCCCCCCAGAACCTGCCGGGAACGCCGGTTTCCTGATCCACGTGAAGCACATAGCCCTGGGCTTCGGGATTCTGGATGAGGAACCGCACCGTGTAGGTCCCGGGACCGCCGGGGCCGGGGAGCTTAATGTTGGCGCCGTAGTGGGGGCCGTCGCTGGCGTTCATGGGCATAAAGGTCCCCTCGATCCGTTCTCCGGTGGATCTGGCAACCTCATACCGGACCGTCAGGTTGGGTACAAAGTCCCCCACGCCGTATCCGAGGTCGTTTTCCGCGGCGGAAATATCCGCCTCGATGTGCATGTCCGACTGGGACGCGGGAAGCCCCGCGGAAGCCGGGATCATGTCCACCGGCTGGAAATAAACCCCCGCCACATTGAGGGGCCCCAGTTCAAAATCATCCCCCAGGGGGAATTCCTCAAAACCCGCGGCTTCCCCGGGGTTTACCATACTCTCAGGGCGGCTTCCGCCCTGCTGTCCACCGGCAAACAAAGCAGCGCCGCACAGGACAATCAACAACAGTACCATCAGTTTTCTGATATTCATGGTACATTCCTCCTCAATAATTTTCTCTCAGGTTCTATGACCTGAGTTATTCCCCTTGTTTCATAGCTCCCTTCCGCCGTTCAGCGTTCCGCCCTTCGGCACAACGCCCCCTATGCCGCCTTGAGCGCCGCGGCTTTCGCCTTTCCCCGCCGGAGCTGGATGATGAAGGTTGCCGCGGTGACCGCCAGCAGCACGATCTGGGGGATCAGGGTCTCCAGGGTGGGGTAGATCCCCAAAATATCGACGGAAGGCACCCCCGCGATCTGGGAAACCCCGACAACGTTCCCCTCCTGGAGTTCCTTGATCCCGTTTCCGATAAAGGTAATGGACATGATAAAGAGCAGGACGCTGGTCCCCAGGAAGAAGGGCTTCAGGGGGAGGCGGATGCTCAAAACCCGGATCAGGATGTAGATGATCACCAGGGCGACCACGCCGACGCCAAGGCCCAGCCAGATCATGTTGATGTAGCTTTCGGTACTGGCCAGGAGGGCCTGGTAAAAGAGGATCGTCTCGGCCCCCTCCCGGAAAACCGCGAGGAAGGCGGCAAAGGCCAGGGAAAACATGCTTCCCCGGGTAATCGACGATTGGACCTTGCCTTCGATATAGTCGGTCCAGGCCTCGGCCTCGGCCTTGGACACCATCCAGTTGCTTACATAGAAGAGCACCACCACCGCCAGCAGCATGGTGCCGCCCTCGATGATCTCCTGGTTCTGTCCCCCGGCGACGCTGGTGATCCGGTTCAGGATCCAGGCCATGATAACGCTCACCCCCAGGGCGATGACGGAACCCCAATACACCGGGCGGGTACTTTTTTTGTTCCCGCTCTTGAGGAGATAGGCGATGATCGCCCCCACGATGATGATGGCCTCAAATCCTTCCCGGACGATGATCAGCAGGGAACCCAGGAAGACCACGATGGCGCTCTCCTCCCGGCCATCAAGCTGGGCGGCGTCCTCCCGGAGCCAGGCCGACAGCGTATCAAGCTCTACGGTAACCTCCCCTTGGGAGGCCTGGTTATTGATGGCCTTTTTTATGGCGCTGAACTGGTATTCCACCTGGGCCGCCCGGGCGCCGGATATCCGGCTCATGACGATCTTCTCGAATCCGACCTTTTCGTAGAACTGGAAGTACGCCACATCCACCTGATCTTTGGCCCCCCTGGGGTCCCCCGATGAATAGAGGTCCTTGGCCTTATTCAGGACCGAGGCCATCTCTTCGGCGGTTTTGGCCCAGTTCCGGGCCAGCGCCGGAGGCTCCTCCCTGCCGTCAAGCCGGTTCGCGGTAACCCGCATCAGGTGGAGCAGTTCGTTGTGGTTCTCCCGGACCTCCCCCTGAGCCTTCCCTTCCCGCATGATCGATTTTACGTATTCAAACCACTCTTGGATATTTTCCGCCCGGGCCGGGGAGATAACGGTCCTGACCTCCGCCTCAAATCCCGTTTCTTGGTATTCCGAAAACGCCGAATCTATCAGGGCCGCGGCCTCCTCGGCATCTCCCGATACATAGCGGTAGTAGGCCTCAGTCAAGATGAGCCGGATATCCCGCTCCATCCCTTCCCAGTACCCCGCATCGGCAAAAACCGGGGAAACCGCCATCATTCCGGCTAATATAATAAAGATAGAAA
>JAITRV010000136.1 GCA_031288215.1 Spirochaetaceae bacterium
CCCTCCCGCCGGCGGCTGTCCGGGGGTAGATTTAGAGGGCCGTTCGGTGGTGTATCCCGCCCTCATCAATACCCACGATCACCTCCAGGGAAATTATCTGCCCCGGGTCGGCCCCAAGCCGGGGACCTTTTATTTAACCTGGCTTCCCTGGGATAATGATCTCAAGGCGTCGAGTACCTATAGTGAGCGGTCTCAGCTTTCCCGGGAAGAACTCTACCATCTGGGGGCCTATAAGAATTTATTTTCCGGGGTAACGACCGTGAACGATCATTTTCCTCCGGCCTTGAACCGGGAAATTCTTCCCACCCTGCCTATCCGGGTGATTCACAACTACGGCCTGGCCCACGAAGCCTCCTCCTATGACCTCAAGTGGGGGGACGGCCTTGAGGTGGAACATGAGCGGGCGGTCCGCAACCGGGGGCCCTTCATCACCCATTTGGCGGAGGGCTTTGACGAAGAGGCGATGAACGGCGTAACGAGCCTGGAGGCCCGCGGGGTCCTGGACCGTCAGTGCCTGCTGGTCCACTGCATCGGCATCAGCGATGAGGACATCCGAAAAATAGCAAAGGCCGAGGCCAGCGTCTCCTGGTGCGCCGCGTCGAATATGTTTATGTTTAACGTAACCTGTAAGATCCGAAAGTTACTGGAAGCGGGGGTCAACGTCGCCATGGGGACCGATTCCTCCGCCACCGGTTCTTACAATTTATTGGAGGAACTCCGGTACGCCCGGGAACTGTACCGCCGGCTTTACAGTGAAGACCTGCCGGCCCGCCTCCTTTTTGAAATGGCCACCGTCAATGCCGCCAAAGCCTTCTGGTTACAGGACTGCCTGGGCACCCTGGAGCGGGGAAAACTCGCGGACGTTCTGGTCCTCCGGGGCCGCAGGGATGACCCCTACGAAAATTTAGTTTCCGCTTCCATGGAGGACATTGAACTCCTTATCCTGGAGGGCAGGCCCCTCTACGGCGAACTGCGCTTCCTCGAACTCTTCCCCCCCCGATGGAAGGGCAGGCTGCCCCGGGGCTATACCGTGATCCGGGTGGCGGATCGGCCCATGTTTGTCATTGGAAACCCCGGGGAACTCTATCGGGAAGCCAGAAGAAAGATAGGCTTTAAGAAGGTGCTGGATTTTCTTCCTTTCGAGCCGGAGGTCTAGCGGAATATGCCGAAAACCTTGCATTACCGCAGCGGTTCAGTTATCTACGTTCGGGGGGACGAGGCGGAGAAGGTCTTTCTCCTCAAATCGGGAACGGTCAATCTTTCCTATCAGGATATTGAAACCAACGAGCATATCCATGATCTGGTCCAAACGGGGGAATTTTTCGGGGTAAAATCGGCCCTGGGCCGGTACCTCCGGGAAGAGAACGCCATGGCCCTGCAGGATCCCGTTCTGATGGTCTTTACGGTTCCCGAATTTGAAGCCATGATCATGGCAAATACCCGGATTATCATGAAGATGCTCCGGGTGTTTTCCACCCAACTCAGGCGCATCCACCGGCAGCTTTCCAGAATGATGGAGACCAAGGAGCCGCAGAATCCCGAATTGGGGCTTTTCGGCCTGGGTAAATATTACTTTGAAAATAAGTATTTCGACCGGGCCACCTACGTGTTTGAACGCTACCTGAGCGCTTACCCCGCGGGGAGCTCTGCGGCCCAGGCGGCCGAATACCTGCGGAAAGCCGGAACCGCCTCCACCGGCCTGCCCGGCCCCGCCTCCGCCGAAGATCCTTCCCCTTCCGAGCCCGATCCCCCGGACCTCTCTCCGGGGAACCCTGCCGCCGAAGCCTATACGCAGGGGCTCGACCTCATCGCCCGGAAAAACTACGCCGAGGCTCATGAGGTTTTTACGAAGATCCTCGAGGAGGATAAGGATCCGGAATATACCGCCAAAAGCAGTTTTGAAACGGGCCGCTGCCTCTTTTTACAGGCCCGATACGAAGATTGTATCAAGTCCTATACGGCGATGATCATCAAATACCCCAAACATCCCGATCTGGCGGAGGCCCTGTTCTTCATGGGGCAATCCCACGAAAAAGACGGCAGGAAGGATCAGGCGATGGTTTTTTACAAGAAGATCCTTTCTCAGTCGGAGGACGTGAAAGAGGAGACCCGCGTGAAGGCCCAACAGGCCCTCGTGGCCCTGGGAGGCGCCGTATGAAGCAGGATGATTTAGCCCAATTCAGCCGTTTCGCCCGAACCTTCCGGGCGGGGGAGATTATTTTCGCCGAGTTTGAAACCGGAACGACCTTCTTCCTTATCCAATCGGGCCGGGTTCAATTGGTCAAGCTCATCGGGGACATCGAAAAAACCATCGATATTCTGTACCCCTCGGAAATATTCGGTGAAATGGCAATTCTGGAGAATTTTCCCCGATCCGCCACGGCCATTGCCCTGGATGAGGTCAAGGTTTTGGAATTCAACCATAAAAACTTTGAAATTCTTATAACCGGAAACCCCCAGATTGCCCTGAGGCTGCTCAAGCTTTTCGCCAAACGGATCTACGAATCAAAGCGGCGCTTTATGATCCTGACCCTGGAGGATGAGCAGGCCAGAATCGCCGACGTATTCCTGATGCTGAACGAAACCCTGCCCAACGTCAGTAAAAATGCCGACAGCCGGGAGTTTGAGGCCACCATTGCCGACATAGCCCATTGGGCCGGCATGAGTACGACCCAGACCCGGGATATTTTATACCATTTCGCGTCCCAACGGCGGCTGGAAATCTTCAACGACCGGATCAAGATCAAAAACATCAATGATTTTTCCCGCTTTGTTAATTCCCACCGCAATAGAAAACGTTAGGACCCGGCGGCCTGAGCATTTCCGTGCAGGGCTTTAATCGATCACGATATAGTCGTTGAAGTAGAGCTTCTCGATGGCACCCAGCCGGAGGATACGGTTGTATTGTTCCAGTAATTCCTGTTTTATTTCCCCCTCGTCCTTGCGGCGAAGCTCCGCCGCGGAGAGGGCGGCAAAGTAGTTTACGGTGAGGGTCCTGAAATTGCCGGTCTTGGCGGCCAGTTCTTCAGAAAAGGGGCGGTCCCCGCGGTCGTAGGGAAAGGCCACGGAGAGGATCACCGTAGCGGGTTGAGAGCCCGCGGAGGCGGTCCGGAGGCGGCCTATCCCGGCAAAGACCCCTGCCGGGATCTCCGTCCCTCCGGCGGGGGCGGATAATTCCTGCCCGCCCCGGACCAGGGCTCCCCGGAAGATCAGGGCATAGAGGGTTCCCCCCAGCAGAGAAAGGATCAGCAGTAGGAAGATTGCCATAAGCATCCGGTATACGGCCAATAAAATCCACGAGGGACGTTCAATAACACGGACCATTTTCACACACTCCTACTTTAGAATATATCGCCAAATTTAAAAAAAACCTTATTTTTTTTTAAATTTCTGGTATCCGGCGCCGAATTTTTACTTATACTTAGAATCATGAATCGTGGTGATCTTCTATATGAGTGATCTTCTATGCGCGAGGCCCGGCAGACTGCCGGCATATCAAGAGAGAAGGAGAGAAGGATGATTGTCCATCGGAGCGAGATGAAGGTTGAACAAAAGGAACGGATGCGGGGAGGGGAAGGGACCGTCTTCCTGACCCACTTTGTCGGGGAAAATACCCAGAAGAACACCCGGTTGGCGGGGGAATTTACCCTGCCTCCGGGAACATCCATCGGAATCCACCGCCATGATAAGGAGACGGAGTATTTTATCTTCCTGGAGGGGACCGGGACGGTAACCGACAACGGCGCCGAGCGTCCCATTCAAAAGGGGGATGTGATGATTACCGGGAACGGCGCTTCCCATAGCGTCAAAAACACCGGGAGCCTTCCCCTGATTTTTACCGCCCTCATCGTCACCCACGAAGCGCCGGGTTCGGCCTGAAGGAGGCATTGAAGCGGCTGTCTATGGGGCAAACCATAGACAGCCTCAGACAGAGACCCCGCTTATGACAGCCCCCTCAGACGGGGGCTGTTAAGCCGGCCGCGGGCCCTACAGCCCTAAGCCAAAGGACAGGCTGATCCCGTTGGTCCGCAGGGCGGTCCATGCTCCCTGGAGGGGAATATCCCGGGAGTTCACGAAGAAGTAGTAATAGGAACTCAGGGTTTCGTCGGTGGGATCGTAAACCCGGATCTCCCCGGTTTCGCCGTTCACCCATAGTTTAACGGGGACCTGGATGGACGGGTCGTCTCCCACCAAGGAGAGATAGTCGTTCAAATCGACACTTTCCTCCAGGGTCATATAGGAATTGCCCAGACTGCGGTACACCTGGGCGCTGAGGCCCGAGGGGATCCCCGAACCGGACACGGGGGTTTCATCGTAGTTGAGCCAGAGCAGGTAAGATTTCCCGCTCCCCCAGGAAGGACCGTCATACGCCTTGTCGGCAAAAACATGAAGTCCAAATCCGCCGTGACCATCCTCAACGCCCGTTTCATAGCGGACGTTGAATTCATAGATCATAGGGCCTGATTGGGGAGCATGGATATTTGCCTTTGCCAGGGGGGCGCGGACATCCTTTTGATAGAGCCTCTGGCCATCCACGATCCAATTTCCCGAAACAAAACGGTGCTCCGGCAATCCGGTCTGGGCATAAACCGGGAGGATCATGCCGATAATCAGGAGAAAAAGGCATACAGGTTTCATAAACCACTCCTTCTTAAATAATGTAGGGATCCCCCAACGTATCTTGGGGAACTATGTTGAACCATTCTACCATAAATCTTATAAAAATACAAGGGGAAGATCTTATAAAAATACGAAGCTTTGTAAATACTGAAACGCTTGTATCTTATGTTTTATAGGGGTATGATGGGTGATTGGTCTGCATAGACCGCTATTATGAGGAAACCGCGCGGAATCCAACCGGGATTTTGAGCGGCGCCCTCTACGCTGGAGTTATTATGTCTGATTTTTCTCAGCCGATGGGGGTCAATGCCGCGGATCGGCTCGGCATCGAACCCGTCGGGAAGCTGCTCTTACGGTTTTCCATCCCGGCAATTACCGGGATGCTGATCAATGCCCTCTATAACGTGGTGGACCGGATCTTTGTCGGCCGCGGGGTGAACGAGGCGGCCCTGGGCGGCCTGGCCCTGGTGATGCCCCTGATGGTGATCAGCCTGGCCTTTGCCATGCTTTTCGGGGTGGGGGCCGCCAATATGATCTCCATGCGCCTCGGTCAGGGCCGCAGGGATGACGCGGAAAACGCCCTGAACCACTGTTTCTGGCTCCTGGTCCTTACCGGGGCGGCTCTCATGGGCCTGGGCCTCCTCTTCCTCGATCCCCTGATCTCCATCCTGGGGGCCCAGCCGGGAAGCCTGGCCCTGGGTTACGCCCGGGACTATTTCCGGATCATCCTCTACGGCCAGGTCTTTTCCCTGGTGGGCTTCGGGTTTTCCCACTGTACCCGGGCCCAGGGCTTTCCCACCGTCACCATGGTCAGCATGTTCATCGGGGCCCTCCTGAACATGATCCTGGACCCCATCTTTATCTTTATCTTCGGCTGGGGGGTTGAAGGGGCCGCCTGGGCCACGATCATCTCCCAACTGGCGGCCTGTATCTGGATTCTTTCCTTTAATTTCGGCGGCAAGGCGGTGATCCGGCTGCGGTTCAAGACCTTCCGGCCTTCCGCCCGGATCGTTTTTCAGATCATGTCCTTTGGATCGGCCCAGTTCCTCTTGCAGTTTATCATGTCCGGGGTACAGCTCCTCCTCAATTTCAGCGTGAGCCTTTACGGCGCCGCCGCCTTGGGGGTAGCCAACGGAGGCGATATAGCCTTGTCGGGGATGAATATCTGCGGGTCCGTGATCCAGATGATCTTCATGCCGATCTTCGGCATCAACCAGGGGGCCCAGCCCATTTTGGGGTACAATTACGGGGCGAAAAAATACCACCGGGTGCTGCGGACCTATCTCGCGGCGGTTTTCGCCGCCACTTCCATCTGCGCCCTGGGCTTTACCGTGGCGGAGATCTTCCCCCATGCCCTGATATGGCTCTTTGCCCCCCAGGGGAGCCCCGCCCTGCTCAGCTTTACCCCCCGGGCGATGCGGACGATGATGATCATGCTGCCCCTCAACGGCTTTCAGATCGTTTCTTCCAACATCTTTTCGGTAACCGGGCGGCCCAAGGTTTCCATCGTCCTCTCCATGCTCCGGCAGTTCATCGTCCTCATCCCCTGCATCCTCCTTTTCGGCAGGCTCTGGGGGCTCTACGGGATCGTCGCCGCCATCCCCACGGCGGACGGGGTTTCCTTCTTCATCACCGGGATCGTGATGCTCCTGGAAATCCGGCGGCTGAGAAACAAGTAACAGGTAACAGGTAGCAAGGAGCAAAAGAAGACGGGAAAAAGGCGCCCGGCCACCATCATAGGGGAGGCTGATCAGAGGAAAGACGCGCAAAACAGTACCCGGTCAAGCTACCCGCGCTGAAATCCCCGCTGGGGGCGCCTGAAGGCCGCCACCCGGGCGGAGGCGGTGACGCTCAGGGGGGAGCGGTCCCCCCTGATGATGCAGCGGTACCCCAGGCCGGCGATCATGGCGCCGTTATCCCCGCA
>JAITRV010000149.1 GCA_031288215.1 Spirochaetaceae bacterium
CGCAGAGCGGCGGGGTATCAGGTTTTTCGTAGAAAAACCTGTCGGTCGATAGGAAATTTATTATACTGGGGGTCTGCTACCCCGCCATCATTGGCGCAGGAATCGAACCGCCCCAGAGGGGCGGGGTATTAGACCCCCCTCGAATAAAAAAATCAACAGTTTGTTTATATGGGTAAAGGAGCGGCAGAATTCGATGAGCAGCGCCGGGGAAGCGGAGATACTGGTCCAGGCCCTGCCCTATATCAGGAAGTATAGGGGCAGGACCATTGTGGTAAAGTACGGCGGGGCCTCCATGATCAACGAGGGGCTTAAGGCCCAGGTGATCCAGGACATTGTGTTGATGAACTACGTGGGGATCCGGGTGATCCTGGTCCACGGCGGGGGGCCGGAGATCGAGGCCCATCTTAAGCGGCTGGGTAAGGAAAGCCGTTTTGTCCAGGGGCTCCGTTACACCGACGGGGAGACCATGGAGGTGGTCCAGATGGTTCTTTGCGGCAAGCTGAACAAGGAGATCACCGCCCTTATCGAAAACGCCGGGGGAAGGGCGGTGGGGCTCTGCGGCATTGACGGGGCCACCCTTAAGGCCCGCCGTCTGAAGGCCGCCGGGGGGGAAGACCTGGGCCTTGTGGGGGAGATTGAGGAGGTGGATACCGCCCTGCTCGACACCCTGCTGGACAGCGGGATCATCCCGGTCCTCTCCTCCGTGGCCTTCGGCCTGGGGGAGGACGCGGGCCGGTCCCTTAACGTGAACGCCGATACCGCCGCCGCGAAGCTGGCCGCCGCGGTAAAGGCGGAAAAACTCCTCCTGATGACCGATGTGAAGGGTATCCTGCGGGACATGGCGGACCCCGGTTCCCTTATCCAGGCCCTTAGCCTGGCGGAGCTGGAGGCCCTTAAAGCCCAGGGGGTGGTGAGCAAGGGGATGATCCCCAAGGCGGACTGCTGCGCCCTGGCCCTTTCCGGCGGGGTAAAGAAGGCCCATATCATCGACGGCCGGGAGCCCCATTCCCTTATCGTGGAACTTTTTACCGATCGGGGGGTGGGGACCATGGTGAGCGCCTAGCAGCCTGTTGCACTTGTAGGTTTTTGCGCCACAGTATGTCGCAAAAACCACGATAAATGGGCTGCTTTGGCAGTTTGTAAGGTAAAATCGCCTCATAGGCTGTGCCTATTCGGTGATTTTGGGTTTTACGCGCAAAGCGCGACAAACTGCTAGCGGGCCTGCCGGCCTTAAATTTGGAGGAAAAAATGGCTGACGTGTTTATGAATACCTACCACCGGCTGCCGGTAAATTTTGCCCGGGGGGAGGGAGCCTGGCTGTTCGATACCGGGGGAAAGAAATACCTGGATTTTAGTTCCGGTATCGCGGTGAACTGCCTGGGCCACGCCTACCCGCCGCTGGTGAAGGCCATCGCGGAGCAGGCGGCCCGGCTGAACCATGTGTGCAACTACTACCAGAGCGATGTGAGCGCCGCCTTCGCCGAAAAACTCATGGCCGCCTGCGCCCCGGCGGGGATGAAGCGGGTGTTCCTGGCCAATTCCGGGGCGGAGGCCAACGAAGGGGCCATCAAGATCGCCCGGAAGTACTCGCTGCTTAGGCACGGGGCCAACCGGCACCGGATCGTGACCCTGCGGGGGAGTTTCCACGGCCGCACCGTTACCACCCTTTCCGCCACCGGCCAGGATCTGTTCCACAAGGACTTTGGCCCCTTTACCGAGGGTTTTAGTTACATCCCCGCCGGGGATATGGATGCCCTGGACAAGGCCCTGGACGGGGACACGGTGGCCGGTTTCCTGGTGGAGGCCGTCCAGGGCGAAAGCGGCGTCAGGCCCCTGGAGCGGGAGTACATTGAGCGGGCCGCCGGGCTCTGCGCCGAGCGGGACATCCTCCTGCTCTTTGACGAGATCCAGTGCGGCATGGGGCGGACCGGCAGCTTCCTGGCCTGCGAAGCCTACGGTCTTAAGCCCGACGTGGTTACGCTGGCCAAGGGCCTGGCGGGGGGAATCCCCGTGGGGGCAGTGCTGGCCGGGGACAAGGCCGCGGATGTTTTGCAGGTAGGCGATCACGGCTCCACCTTTGGGGGGAATCCCATTGCCGCGGCGGCGGGGCTGGTAGTGCTGGACACCGTCAACCGGAAACCCTTTCTTGATGAAATTGTCCGCAAGGGAGAAAAACTGCGGTCCATAATCCTGGGCTGGAAGCATCCCAAGGTGAAAGAAGTAAGGGGCCGGGGGCTTATGGCTGCCGCAGACATCGAAGATGAGGCATGGCCCCTCCTGGAACGGGCCCTGGCCGGCGCCGCGACGCCCGGTCTTTTGATGCTCAGCGCCGGGAAAAACACCCTGCGCTTTCTGCCGCCTTACATTATCAGCGATGCGGAACTTGAACAGGGCTTAGAAATACTACGGGGGCTATTAGGATGAAAACAATTATTCATATCGATAACAGCGAATTCTTCCGTAAAGTCGTAAAAAGCTTTCTTGGTCAGGAGGGTTTTACGGTTGAAGGCTTTGATAACGCCGAAGAAGCCGGTATGGCTATCTCCGGGGGTTTGGCCTCCATGGTGATTTCCGGCCTTGCCTTTGCGGGCATGGAAGGGGAGGATTTTATCCGCCGGACCCGGGAAAACTACGCCGGGCCGCTGGTGGTCCTCAGTTCCAGCCTTGATCCCCAAAAGGAGGCGGCCCTGCGGTCCCTGGGGGTCAAGGCGGCGATCAGCAAGGCCGGCCCCTGGCAGGAAGCCCTTAAGGCAGAACTGGCGGCTTTGTAGGAGGATAGGCGGAGGATGTTTTTCGCCGCTTGACAATGGGACGAGACAAAGAGCAGAGAAAACTTAAAAAAACATG